>NZ_JBHUWW010000080.1:0-40454 GCF_042669755.1 Kitasatospora sp. NPDC057223
GCCCCGGACCGCGGGTGCGGTCCGGGGCTTCCGGGTACGGCTGCCGATGCTCTGTCAGTCGCCGGACCCGGGGGTCGTCTTGGCGATCTGCATCAGGAACTCGGCGTTGCTCTTGGTCTTCTTCATCTTGTCCAGCAGCAGCTCGATCGCCTGCTGCGAGTCGAGCGCGTGCAGCACCCGGCGGAGCTTCCAGGTGATGGCCAACTCCTCGCTGCCCAGCAGGATCTCCTCCTTGCGGGTGCTGGAGGCGTCGACGTCGACGGCCGGGAAGATGCGCTTGTCCGAGAGCTTGCGGTCGAGCTTGAGCTCCATGTTGCCGGTGCCCTTGAACTCCTCGAAGACGACCTCGTCGGCCCGCGAGCCGGTCTCCACCAGCGCGGTGGCGAGGATGGTCAGCGAGCCGCCGTTCTCGATGTTGCGCGCGGCGCCGAAGAACTTCTTCGGCGGGTAGAGCGCGGTCGAGTCGACACCACCGGACAGGATGCGGCCGGAGGCCGGCGCCGCCAGGTTGTAGGCACGGCCCAGACGGGTGATCGAGTCGAGCAGGATCACCACGTCGTGGCCCAGCTCCACCAGGCGCTTGGCACGCTCGATGGCCAGCTCGGCGACCACGGTGTGGTCCTCGGCCGGGCGGTCGAAGGTCGAGGAGATGACCTCGCCCTTCACCGACCGCTGCATGTCGGTGACCTCTTCCGGACGCTCGTCGACCAGGACGACCATCAGGTGGCACTCGGGGTTGTTGGTGGTGATCGCGTTGGCGATCGCCTGCATGATCATCGTCTTGCCGGTCTTCGGCGGGGCGACGATCAGGCCGCGCTGGCCCTTGCCGATCGGGGCGACCAGGTCGATGATCCGGGTCGTCAGCACGCCCGGGTCGGTCTCCAGGCGCAGCCGCTCCTGCGGGTACAGCGGGGTCAGCTTGCCGAACTCGGGACGGCCGCGGCCGCTCTCCGGGTCCATGCCGTTGACGGAGTCCAGCCGCACCATGGCGTTGAACTTCTCGCGGCGCTCGCCGTCCTTGGGCTGGCGCACGGCGCCGGTGATGGCGTCACCCTTGCGCAGGCCGTTCTTGCGGACCTGGGCGAGCGACACGTACACGTCGTTGCTGCCCGGCAGGTAGCCGGACGTCCGCACGAACGCGTAGTTGTCGAGGATGTCCAGGATGCCCGCGACGGGGATCAGCACGTCGTCGTCGTTGACCTGCACGTCGGGCTGGCCGACGTCGAAGCCGTCACGGCGGGTGCCGCGGCCCCGGCGGTCGCGGTAGCGGCCACGGCGGCCGCGGCGGCCGTCGCCGAACTCGTCGTCGTCGTAGCCGCCCTGCTGGGCCTGCGGCTGGCTCTGCTGGCTCTGCCGGCTCGGCTGCACGTCGCTCTGGGCGGCGGCGGGCTGCTGGCCGGACTGCGGCTGGCTCTGGCCGCCCTGGCTGCTCTGCCCGCCCTGGCGCTCGGCCCGGTCGCGGCGGTTGCGGCGGTCGCGGCGCGACTCGCGGCTGTCGGCGTCCTGCCCGGCCTGCGCCTCGGCGCCCTCCTGGCGGTCAGCGCCCTCGCGGCGGTCACGGCGGTCGCGGCGGTCACGGCGGCTCTCGCTGCGACCGTCCTCGCCGCGGCTCTCGAAGGCGCGGCTCTCGCCCTGGCGGGCGTCGGCCTGCTTGGCCTCCGCCTGCTTCGCCTCGGTGGCCACGGACGCGGCGGCGGCCTCGTCGGCGGTCGGGGCGCCGGCGGCCGAGGTGGCGCGGCGGCGGGTGCGCTCGGCGCGGGCCGGCGCGGAGGCGGTCTCGGCGGCGGCCTGGACCGGGATGTCGATCTGGGCCTGCGCCTCGGCGGCGGGGGCCTCGGCCTGCGCGGCGCGGGTGCGGCGGGCCGGCTTCTCGACCGGGGCGGCGACGGCGTCGGCGGCCGGGGCGGGTGCCTCGGCGGGCGCGGCCTTGACGGCGCGCTTGGCGGCCGGAGCGGCCGGGGCGGCGCCGGCGAGCAGCGGGTCACCGCCGCTCTTGTCCTTGATGGCCTCGATCAACTGGCTCTTGCGCAGACGCCCGGTGCCGCTGATACCCAGCGTCGAGGCGAGCTTCTGGAGCTCGGCCAGGACGAGGCCGTCCAGTCCGGCGGCGGCGGCGCGACGGCGTCGTGCCGGGGCCGCGGGGGCGGCGGCTGCGTCCGGCGCCTCGGCGTCCGGGCGCGCGCCCATCAGATCGGTGGTGTCGCTCACTAAGGGTCCTTCCCTGGAGCGGACGTCGGCCTGTCTGGCTCGGCGACCGGTTGTGCTGTCCTGACCGACGCTCGTCTGCGTCGGCCCGAGGCTGTGGTCCCCCGAATGAAGGTGCCAGTCGGGAGGAGGGTGCGATGTGCGGTGCGTGAAGCACGGGTGGTGCTCATTCGGCGCGGTGGGCCGGTCTCTACCGACCGTGCTGCCTGCGAATCCCGGGCCCCCGTTGTGAGACGGCCGCCCGTGCTCCGCCCTGCCGGGCCTCAGGTAGGAGGCCGCGGGTGGGAGTCAGGTGCCGTCACGGCTTCGGGATGCGGCCTCAATCGCGCAGGCAGGCTGCGTACGCGCTGTGGTGGGCTCCCGGAGAATCGTCGTCCCGTGCATCGCCCTGATTTCACGGAAGCGAAATGCTGGGATAGGGACGCGGCGCACCGAGCCCCGGAGGGCACCTGGTGCAGCAATGAGGTTAACACTACCGACCCCCTCAGACATTCCCCAGCCTTGCGCTTGCCAATCGTGTCCGTACGTCCGGTCCGGCCGGCTCGCCCGCACGCCGGGCGGACCGGCGGTTCAGACGTCGAGCGGGAGCACGGACGCTCCGGTGCGGTCGAGTTCGAGGCGGTGCGCGGCGAAGCCGGGGCCGGCGAAGCCGAGCAGCTTCTCGGCGCTGTCCTCGGTGCCGAGCGCGAGCACCGTCGGGCCGGCGCCGGAGATCACCGCGGGGATGCCCTCGGCGCGGAGCGCTCCCACCAGCCCGGCGCTCTCGGGCATCGCGGACGCCCGGTAGTCCTGGTGCAGGCGGTCCTCGGTGGCGGCGAGCAGCAGCCCGGGCTGCCGGGTGAGCGCCTCGACCAGCAGGGCGGCCCGGCCGGCGTTGGCGGCGGCGTCGGAGAGCGGGACGGTCTTCGGCAGCAGGCCGCGGGCCGTCTCGGTGAGCACCTCGGTGGACGGGATGAAGACGACCGGCACGACCTGCGCGGAGGGCTCCAGCGTCACGGCCTTAGCGGAGTCCTCGTCCGTCCAGGCGATGGTGAAGCCGCCGCGCAGACAGGCGGCGACGTTGTCCGGGTGGCCCTCCAGCTCGGAGGCGAGGGCGAGCAGCGCCTCGTCGTCCAGGGCGGACGGGCCGCCGATGGTGACGGCGCGGGCGGCGACGATGCCGGCGCAGATGGCGGCGGACGAGGAGCCGAGGCCGCGGCCGTGCGGTATCCGGTTCGCGCAGACCACTTCGAGGCCGCGCGGCTGGCCGCCGAGGCGCTCGAAGGCGGCGCGCATCGAGCGGACGACCAGGTGGCGCTCGTCGCGGGCGAGGGTTTCGGCGCCCTCGCCGGCGATGTCGACGGAGAGCCCGGAGTCGGCGACGCGGACGACCACGTCGTCGTACAGGCCGAGGGCGAGTCCGAAGGCGTCGAAGCCGGGGCCCAGGTTGGCACTGGTCGCGGGGACCCGGACCCGGACGGCGGCGGCACGGAACGCAGGACCGGCCATGGGCTGGACCCTCCTGGGGAACTAGGCGCTGTCGCGCGATGGGGGCGTCCCCGGGCGGGGCCCGGGGGAGCGCTGGTGCGAGCTGACGGTGGGGGTGGGCGCTGGCAGGCAGCCCGGCCTGGCGCGGGCGGCGGTCGATCGGGGCGGGGTCTGCGCGACAGGGCCCCGGCGGGGCGGGCGGTCACAGTCGATGCCGCGGCCCTGGGGACGGGTCGGGCCCGGGGCATGTGCCACACGGCCGAACCCAGAGTATCGAAGAGAAGTTCCAGAGCGGTACACCCCACCGCCGATCGGTCCGGTGTGTTGCCGGTTCTGGCCGGAATGCGCGCCGTAACGGCAGGGAGAAGAGCTGGGAAATTGACACAAAAGTGTCATCCGAAGACGCCGGTGGGCCAACCCCCGAAAGAGTTGGCCCACCGGCGCTTTCAGGCCGCCGCAGAGGCGGGCGGCGGCGGCCCGCCGTCGCGGGTCAGTCCAGCAGGCCGAGCCGGCGTGCGGCGGCCTCGGCCTCGATCGGGACGACGGGGGGCTGCGGCGCACCGGCCACCGCCCAGTCCGGGTCCTTCAGGCCGTTGCCGGTGACGGTGCAGACGATCCGCTGGCCCGGGTCGACCAGACCGGCCTCCGCCTTGGCCAGCAGGCCGGCCACGCTGGCCGCCGAGGCGGGCTCGACGAACACGCCCTCCTGTGCGGCCAACAGGCGGTAGGCGGACAGGATCTGACGGTCCGTCACCTTGTCGATGAGGCCGCCCGAGTCGTCCCGCGCGGCGATCGCGTAGTCCCAGGAGGCCGGGTTGCCGATCCGGATCGCGGTCGCGATGGTCTGCGGCTTGAGCACCGGGTGACCGTCCACGATCGGGGCCGAACCGGAGGCCTGGAAGCCCCACATGCGCGGCAGCCGCGAGGAGAGGCCGTCCGCGGCGTACTCGCGGTAGCCCTTCCAGTACGCGGTGATGTTGCCCGCGTTGCCGACCGGCAGGACGTGGATGTCCGGGGCGTCGCCCAGCATGTCCACGATCTCGAAGGCCGCGGTCTTCTGGCCCTCGATGCGCACCGGGTTCACCGAGTTGACCAGCGCCACCGGGTACTTCTCGGACAGTTCACGCGCAAGAGTGAGGCAGTCGTCGAAGTTCCCGTCCACCTGAAGGATCTTCGCGCCGTGCACCAGCGCCTGGCCCATCTTGCCGAGCGCGATCTTGCCCTGCGGCACCAGCACCGCCGACACCATCCCGGCCCGCACCGCGTACGCGGCGGCCGAGGCCGAGGTGTTGCCGGTGGAGGCGCAGATGACGGCCTGCGCGCCGTCCTCCTTCGCCTTGGAGATCGCCATCGTCATACCGCGGTCCTTGAAGGACCCGGTCGGGTTGGCACCCTCGACCTTGAGGTACACCTCGCAGCCCGTGCGCTCGGAGAGCACCTGCGCGGGGACGAGCGGCGTGCCGCCCTCCAGCAGGGTGACCACCGGAGTGGAGGCGCTCACCGGCAGCCGGTCGCGGTACTCCTCGATGAGGCCGCGCCACTGGTGGGTGTGCGCAGCTCTGTCGATCACTGCGTTCATGGTGCTTCCTACTCCCCTTCAACCCGCATGATGCTGGCCACGCCCCGCACGCTGTCGAGTGCGCGGAGCTTGTCTACCGTCGCCGAGAGCGCGGCGTCGGTGGCGCGGTGGGTGACCACGACGAGCGAGGCGTCGCCGTCGCGTCCCTGCTGGCGCACGGTGTCGATGGAGACGCCGTGCTCGGCGAAGGTGGACGCCACCTGGGCGAGCACCCCCGCACGGTCGTCCACGTCCAGGCTGACGTGGTAGCGGGTGACGACCTCGTCCATCGGCTTGGCGGGCAGCCGGGTGTACACGGAGTCGCCGGGGCCGGTCGAGCCGGCGACCTTGTTGCGGCAGACCGCCACCAGGTCGCCGAGCACCGCGGAGGCGGTCGGCGCGCCACCGGCACCGGGCCCGTAGAACATCAGCCGGCCGGCCGCCTCGGCCTCGACGAACACCGCGTTGTACGCCTCGCGGACGGAGGCCAGCGGGTGCGTCAGCGGGATCATCGCCGGGTGCACGCGGGCGGTGACGGACGTGCCGTCGGCCGAGCGCTCGCAGATCGCCAGCAGCTTGACCACGCAGCCCATCTGCTTGGCGGAGGCGATGTCGGCGGCGGTCACCTCGGTCAGGCCCTCGCGGTACACGTCCGCGGCGGTGACCTTGGTGTGGAAGGCGATGCCCGCCAGGATCGCGGCCTTGGCGGCCGCGTCGAAGCCCTCGACGTCGGCCGTCGGGTCCGCCTCGGCGTAGCCGAGCGCGGTGGCCTCCTCCAGCGCCTCCGAGTAGCCGGCGCCGGTGGAGTCCATCTTGTCGAGGATGAAGTTGGTGGTGCCGTTGACGATGCCGAGCACCCGGTTGACCCGGTCGCCGGCGAGGGACTCGCGCAGCGGGCGGATCAGCGGGATGGCGCCGGCCACCGCGGCCTCGTAGTACAGGTCGACACCGGCGTCCGCAGCCGCCTGGTGCAGCTCCGTGCCGTCCTGGGCGAGCAGCGCCTTGTTGGCACTGACCACCGAGGCACCCTGTTTGAAGGCCGACAGGATCAGGTGTTTGGACGGCTCGATACCGCCCACCACCTCGATCACCACGTCGATGTCACCCCGGTTGACCAGGGCCTCGGCGTCGGTGGTGAGCAGATGCTCGGGCACCCCCGGCCGGGCCCGGCCGGCCCGGCGGACGGCGATGCCGGCGAGCTCGACCGGCGCGCCGATGCGCGCGGCGAGGTCGGCGGCGTCTGTCGTCATGATGCGCGCCACCTCGGAGCCCACCACACCACAGCCCAGCAACGCCACCTTCAGCGGCCGCGTACGCATCATCCGACTCCGCTCTGCATTCTTCGTGTGTTCCGGCGCCCGATCGGGTCGGGCGCAGGACTTCGGTCTGTACCAGTCTCCGGGACTTTCCGTACGGATCTACGGTCGTTCCATGATCTGAGACAAGGATTTCGTCATCCGATATCGAGACGCAGGAGATCCTCCTCCGTCTCGCGCCGGACGATCACCCGCGCGGCGCCGTCCCGGACCGCCACCACCGGCGGCTTCAGGGCGTGGTTGTAGTTGCTCGCCATCGAGCGGCAGTACGCGCCGGTGGCCGGGACCGCGAGCAGGTCGCCGGGCTCCAGGTCGGCCGGCAGGAACGCGTCCCGGACCACGATGTCGCCCGACTCGCAGTGCTTGCCGACCACCCGGACCAGCATCGGCTCCGCGTCGCTCGTGCGCGACACCAGCGCGACCGAGTACTCGGCGTCGTACAGCGCGGTGCGGATGTTGTCCGACATGCCGCCGTCCACCGACACGTACGTCCGCAGGCCCTCCAGCGGCTTGATCGTGCCCACCTCGTACAGCGTGAACGCCGTCGGGCCGACGATCGCCCGGCCCGGCTCGACGCTCAGGCGCGGGGCCCGCAGATCGGCGGCGGCGCACTCGCGGCGGACGATCTCGGCCAGCGCGGCCGCGATCTCGGCCGGCTCCCGCGGGTCGTCCTCGCTGGTGTAGGCGATGCCCAGGCCGCCGCCGAGGTCGATCTCCGGCAGCTCGACGCCGTGGGTGTCCCGCACCTCGGACAGCAGCCCGACCACCCGGCGGGCCGCCACCTCGAAGCCCGCCATGTCGAAGATCTGCGAGCCGATGTGCGAGTGGATCCCGCGCAGCTCCAGGCTCGGCTGGGCGAGCACCTGGCGGACTGCCTCGGCCGCCGCGCCGCCGCTCAGCGACAGGCCGAACTTCTGGTCCTCGTGGGCGGTCGCGATGAACTCGTGGGTGTGCGCCTCGACGCCCACCGTCACCCGGATCAGCACCGGCTGGCGCACGCCCTGGCCCGCCGCGATGGCCGCCAGCCGGGCGATCTCCGCGTACGAGTCGACCACGATGTGCCCGACACCGAGCTTGACGGCCTGCTCCAGCTCGTCCGTCGACTTGTTGTTGCCGTGCAGCGCGATCCGCTCAGCGGGCATCCCGCCGGCCAGCGCGACGGCCAGCTCCCCCGGGCTGCACACGTCGAGGTTCAGGCCCTCCTCGTGCAGCCAGCGGACGATGGCCTTCGAGAGGAACGCCTTGCCCGCGTAGTACACGTCCGCGCCCTCGCCGAAGGCGTCCCGCCAGGCCCGCGCGCGGGCCCGGAAGTCGTCCTCGTCCAGGACGTAGGCGGGGGTGCCGAACTCGGCCGCCAGCGCCTTCACGTCGAGCCCGCCCACGGTCGCCACGCCGGCGGCGTCCCGCGCGACCGTCCGCGACCAGACCTTCGGGTCCAGGGCGTTCAGGTCGCTCGGCGGGGCCTGGTAGTGCCCCTCGGGCATCACGTCGCCGTGGCGCGGGCCTGCGGGGTGTGCGGAGCGGCTCATGTCCTCTTCCTCTGACGTACTTCCGGGCGGTTCGGGCAGTTCTGCGGAAACTCGGCCGGCTCTATGGAAAGGGGCGGCGACGGCCCGGATGGACCGTCACCGCCCCGACGCGCGTGGGGGCGGTTACATCCGCTCGGGGGCTGTGACGCCGAGCAGGCCGAGGCCGTTGGCGACGACCGTCTGCGCGGCCTCCACCAGCCAGAGCCGGGCACGGTTCGTGTCCGTCATCTCCTCGTCGCCCTTGGGCAGGAACTGGCAGTTGTCGTACAGCCGGTGGTAGACGCCCGCCAGGTCCTCCAGGTAGCGCGCGACGTGGTGCGGCTCACGCGTCTGGCCGGCCTTGGCCAGGATGCGCGGGAACTCGCCCAGCGCACCGAGCATGTCGCTCTCCCACTGGGTGGCGAGCAGCTCCGGTTTGAAGTCCTCGGCCGCACCCTTATCGACGCCCAGCTCCCCGGCCTTGCGCGCCACACCGCACATCCGGGTGTGCGCGTACTGGACGTAGTAGACCGGGTTCTCGTTCGACTGCCTGGTCAGCACGTTGATGTCGAGCGTGATCGTCGAGTCGGTGGAGGAGCGCGCCAGGGTGTACCGGGCCGCGTCCACGCCGATCCAGTCGACCACGTCGTCGATGGTGATGATGTTGCCGGCCCGCTTCGACATGCGGACCTCCTCACCGTCACGCAGCATCTTGACGAACTGGCCGATCTTGACCTCGATGTTGCGGTCCATGTCGTCGCCCGCACAGGCCGCGATGGCCTTGAGCCGGTTGACGTAGCCGTGGTGGTCCGCACCCAGCATGTAGACCGAGACCTCGGCGCCGCGGTCCCGCTTGCTGAGGTAGTACGCGGCGTCGGCGGCGAAGTAGGTCGTCTCGCCGTCGGCCTTGATCAGGACGCGGTCCTTGTCGTCACCGAAGTCGGTGGTGCGCAGCCAGATCGCGCCGTCCTGGTCGAAGACGTGGCCCTGCTCGCGCAGCCGCTCGATCGCCTTCTCCACCGCACCGGAGTCGTGCAGCGACTTCTCCGAGAACCAGGTGTCGAAGTGCGTGCCGAACTCGGCCATCGACCGCTGGATCTCGGCGACCATCAGCTTGAGGCCCTCGACCCGGAAGGTCTCCAGCTGCTGCTCGACCGGCAGGTCGAGCACCCCGGGGATGCCCTCCACCAGCGCCTTGGCGATGTCGGCGATGTACTCGCCGACGTAGCCGTCCTCGGGCGCGGGCCGGCCGTTCGCGGCGGCCTGCAGCGAGGCGGCGAACTTGGTGATCTGCACACCGGCGTCGTTCAGGTAGTACTCGGTGGTGACGTCGGCGCCGGTGGCCTTGAGCACCCGGGCCAGCGAGTCGCCGACGGCCGCCCAGCGGACGCCGCCGATGTGGATCGGGCCGGTCGGGTTGGCCGACACGAACTCCAGGTTGATCTTCAGGCCCTTGAGCGCGTCGTTGCGGCCGTACGCGGCGCCCGCCTCGACGATCGTCCGGGCCAGGTCGCCCTGGGTGGCGGCGTCGAAGGTGATGTTCAGGAAGCCCGGGCCGGCGATGTCGACCTTGGCGACCCCGGGCAGCTCTCGCAGGCGGGCGGCGACCAGTTCGGCGACGGCTCGCGGCGGCATGCCGGCCGGCTTCGCGAGCTGGAGGGCCACATTGGTGGCGTAGTCGCCGTGGTCCCTGTTCTTGGGCCGCTCGACGGTCACGTGCTCGGGCACGGTGACGGTCAGCTCGCCCGCCTCGATGGCGGTACGCACTGCGGCCTGGACTGCCTGGGAAAGCTCTGCGGGTGTCACGACGCCAAGCGTAGGCGAGACGGGGTGTCCGCCCGCCACCCGTTTACCCGTTGAGACGGCGGACGGCGTGCCGCCCCCCGCGCCCCACCGGCACCCGACCGGCACGCCGTTGACGTTTCGCGCCACCGGCAGCCGTCGCCGTCAACTCCGATCTGTTCGCTGAGAGCGGAATTCCCCGGGCTCCCCGATGCGACCCGCCCCGTCCCCGAGACCGAAGGTGAACCCGGCCGCCCGGGCACCGCCCGCACGCAACCCCATCAGGCGGTGCA
Source organism: Kitasatospora sp. NPDC057223 (assembly GCF_042669755.1). NCBI lineage: Bacteria > Bacillati > Actinomycetota > Actinomycetes > Kitasatosporales > Streptomycetaceae > Kitasatospora > Kitasatospora sp. NPDC057223. The sequence goes on from NZ_JBHUWW010000080.1 coordinate 10,130, forward strand.
CCAGGGCCACCAGATCCGCCGGATCGAACGGCTTGCCCAGGTAGCCGTCCACCCCGACCGACTCCCCCCGGTCCAGATCCGACGGCGTGCAGGCGCTCACGATCGCGATCGGCAGCCGGCTCGTCCGCGGCGCCGCCCGCAGCCGGGCCGCCGTGCGCAGCCCGTCCAGCCTCGGCATCATCACGTCGAGGGTCACCACGTCCGGATTCACCGAGCGGACCACCTCAAGGCATTCGGCACCGTCAGCGGCAGTCACCACCTCGAAGCCCTCAAGCTCCAGGTTGACTCTGATCAGCTGGCGGATCACCTCGCTGTCGTCCACCACGAGGACCCGCCCGGACACTCCAGACACCTCACCGAGGGTAGCCGGGCGCCCACCACCCCGTCCGGGCTTTCCGCACTTCCGTCCCCCGGCCCCGACCCGCCCGACGCACCCCCGGCAAACCCGTGCACGGACAGAGCCGGCAGCCTGGTAATGTTCTCCACGTCGCAGCAAGCTCGCGACACACTGCAGGCCCCCGTAGCTCAGGGGATAGAGCACCGCCCTCCGGAGGCGGGTGCGTAGGTTCGAATCCTACCGGGGGCACTTCGCAAGAAGTGCTGAAGAGGCCCAGCCCAGCGGGTGGTTACCGCGAAGCTGGGCCTTCGTCATTCCCGGACGCCCTGCCGGTCTGACGCCCGCTCACCCCGCCGCCGGGCCCGGCACGAGCGCGTTCAGCCGGCGGCGCTGCCGAGGACGCGTACCGGGGTGATGCGGATGACGACGCGGACGTGCTCCGGCGGGAGGTCCAGGTACTCCTGGCCGGCGCCGGGGCCCTCGTACTGTTCGGCGAGGGTGACGGCGAGGCTGCGGCCGAGGTCCTCGGTGACGGTGGCGGTGCCGCGTACCTCGGCGTACTGGAGCGGGTCCTCGCGGTCGAAGACGGTGAGGCTGACCCGGGGGTCGCGGCGGATGTTCTTCTCCTTGCGGCGGCCGGCGGCGCTGGAGACGAGCAGGTCGTCGCCGTCGCGGCCGGCCCAGACCACGGAGGTCTGCGGGGCGCCGTCCGGGTTGAGGGTGGCGAGGACGGCGGAGTTGGGGGCGTCGAGAAGCTTGCGCACGGCGTCGTTGAGAGCGTTCGTCATGGCGCGACCCTAGGGCGCGGGCCGCGCGGCGGTCGAGCGGCCGGACGGGTCAGGACGCCTGGGCGACGGCGGTCGCGTAGAGGCTCGCGACGGTGTGGTCGAAGTAGGCGCTGTAGGAGGTGTCGGGGGTGTCGCCGCCCTCCTGGTAGCCGCCGATCAGGCCGATGACGGCGCCGGTGGCCGTGCTGATCCAGGGGCCGCCGCTGGTGCCGCCGGTGTAGGCGGGGCAGTCGATGGCGCGCTGGTAGGTGTCCTGGCGGGTGGTGGCGTTGACGCAGGTGATCGGGGTTTCGCCGGAGTTGGGGTAGCCGGTCAGCCGGACCTGGGAGGTGAACGCCTCGCCGGTGCCGAGCGGGTTGGCGCCGACGACGTCCTCGATCTCGCGGCCGTCGGCGGCGGTGGCGACCTCCAGGACGGCGAAGTCCTCGTCCTGGTCCTTGCTCCTGTCCCAGCCGGTGGTGGTGTGGACCCGGGTGACCTTCCAACTCCCGTACGGGGCGGTGCCGTCGCGGTAGCCCGGGGCGAAGGTGATGTCCCCGGAGCTGCTCAGGCAGTGGGCGGCGGTGAGCAGCAGGTTCCTGGTCGGACTGTGCACGACGCTGGCCGTGCAGAAGTGCTTGCCGGACTTCACGGCGCCGTCGAACAGCGCTCCGACCTTCGCCGAGGCGGCGTCGGCGGGGGCGTCCGAGGTCGCGCCGAGTTGCGCGGCCGCGGCGGCCTTGGTCGCCGCGGGCGTGGGCGTGGTCGTGGGCGTGGTCGCGGTGGCCGTGGGGTCGGCGGTCGCGGCGGGGGCCGGCGAATCGGCGGGTGCGGGGGTGTCGGAGCCGGGCGAGGCGGTGGCGGTGAGGACCGCGTCCGCCGAGCCGGTGCCGGTGCCGGGCGCGGCGGCCCCGGAGGTCAGGACGTGGGTGCCGGTGAGGACGGCGGCCACGGCCAGGGCGGTGCAGGCGGTCAGCAGGGCCGGGCGGAGGATGCGGCGGCGGCGTGCCTCTCGGCGGCGGTGGTGGCCCATCCGGTGCTCGGCTCCTGCCCTTGGTGGGTGCATTGACCGTCCCGACTATGGGGGGCGGAGCTGGGAGGGCCGTGATGCCCGGCTGAGAGCCTGCTGAGAATCCGCCGCCGGGCCGGACGGGCCGGCAACGGTGCTGGTCGGGCCCCTGCGGGGCGACGGGCGGGCGTGGCCGGGGCGGTGCGGCCGGTGTGCACACCGGCGCTCGCACCACCCCTGCGCGCCGCCGCCCGTCGCGGGCGTCAGGACTCCGATCTCAGCGAGTCGGAGCTCCGGTTCGCACTCCGGGTGGAGAGGGCGTCCGCCCCCTGGGCGGCGGCGTCGGTGCCGTCCGCCGCGGCCTCCCCGGGTGCCTCCGGGTGGCCTTCGGCCTCCCCCGGTGCGGGCCGGTGGTTGATCATCAGGAACGCGATCAGGGCCGCGAGCAGCAGGATCACCATCGCCACCGTCGTCGCGACGGCGTACCCGTGCACCGCCCCCTGCGCCTGGACGAGCGGGTCGGCAGCGGCCCGGGAGGCGATGTACGTCGCCGTGACACTGGCCGCGATGGTGTTCAGCAGCGCCGTGCCGAAGGAGCCGCCGACCTGCTGGGCGGAGTTGATGGTCGCCGCCGCCGCGCCCGTCTCCCGCGGCGCGACGCCGAGGGTGGCCAGGCTCATCGAGGGCATGAACACCATGCCCATGCCGAAGCCGAGCAGCAGTTCGCCCGGCAGCACGGTGGCCGCGAAGGAACTGGTCACCGTGATCTGGGTCAGCACGGCCAGGCCGCCGGCGGCCAGCAGCAGGCCGGTGGCGATCAGGTTGCGCGACGGCACCCTGGTCATCAGCCGCGCGGCGATGCCGGTCGAGCTGATCACGATCGCCCCGGTCATCGGCAGGAACGCGACACCGGTCAGCACCGGCGAGTACCCCTTGATGATCTGCAGGTAGTAGGTCAGGAACAGGAAGACGCCGAACATCCCGATCATGGCCAGGCCCACCGACAGGGCCCCGCCGCCACGGTTGCGCTCGGCGATGATGTGCAGCGGCAGCAGCGCGTGCGGGGTGCGCTTCTCGACCAGCACGAAGAGCAGCAGCATCAGGACGCCCAGGCACAGTGAGCCGAGCACGAGCCAGTCGCCCCAGCCCCGGTTCACGGCCTCGGAGGTGCCGTAGACGATGGCCAGCAGGCCGCCGCAGCCCAGGAAGGCGCCCGGCAGGTCCAGCTTCACCCGGCGGCCCTTGGCGATGTGGTCGGCCTTGAGGAGGTAGAACGCGGCGATCGCGGTGACGATGGCGATCGGCGTGTTGACGAACAGGCACCAGCGCCAGTTCAGGTACTCGGTCAGCAGGCCGCCGGAGATCAGGCCGATCGCGGCACCGCCGCCGGCGATGGCACCGAAGATGCCGAACGCCGTGCTGCGTTCCCGGGGATCGGAGAACGTGGTGGAGAGCAGGCCCAGTGCGGACGGCGCGAGCAGGGCACCGAAGGCGCCCTGGAGGGCGCGGGCCGCGAAGAGCATGGTCGGGCCCTGGGCGCCGCCGCCGAGCGCGGAGGCCGCGGCGAAGCCGAGCAGGCCGATCACGAAGACCCGTTTACGGCCGAAGAGGTCGCCGAGCCGGCCGCCGAGCAGCAGCAGGCCGCCGAAGGCCAGGGTGTAGGCGGTGATCACCCACTGGCGGTCGGCATCGCTGATGCCGAGGTCTGTCTGGGCCGACGGGAGCGCGATGTTCACGATGGTGATGTCGAGCACGATCATCAGCTGGGCGACGGCTATGACCGCCAGGGCCCACCAGCGGCGGGAGTCCGCCGTTCGACCGTCGGGGGGAGGTAGCGAAGACACTGGGAGAGCCTTCCGGAGGGTTCGGAGAGGGCACGCAGTCGCCTTCCAGCCAAACTCTCGGGCGGGCGATTGGCAAGGAAAATTGGGGTCAAATGAGATCAATTGGGACTTTGGCCCCAAACCTCTCATTCCCTGGTCCTCGGCCCCGGGTGGGCGGGGGCCCTGCCCTGCCCCCGCCCACCCGGGTCCACCCGGTCCGCCGGTGCTACAGCGCGGCCAGCTCCGCGACCAGGTCGTCCAGGCCGAGCGAGCCCTGGGAGAGCGCCGCCATGTGCCAGGCCTTGAGGTCGAAGACCTCGCCGCGCGCCTCGTGCGCCGCCTTCGCCGCCGCCCGCCCGCGCAGCCAGGCGCGCTCACCGAGCTTGTAGCCGATCGCCTGCCCCGGCATCCCGAGGTAGCGGACGAGTTCGCTGTCCAGGAAGTCCGCGGACAGGCCGCAGTACTGCCCGAAGAACTCGCGGGCGTCGTCCGGCAGGACGGGCTCGCCGGGCTTGAACGGGGAGTCGGCGGGGAAGTCCAGGCCGACGTGCATGCCGATGTCGACGATGACCCGCAGCGCCCGCATCATCTGGGCGTTGAGGTAGCCGAGCCGGTGGCCGGGGTCGGTCAGGTAGCCGAGTTCGTCCATCAGGCGCTCGGCGTACAGCGCCCAGCCCTCCATCCCGGCGCTCACGCCGCCGAGGCTGACCTGGTAGGTCGACAGCTGGTCGGCGACGTAGTTCCACTGCGCGAGCTGGAGGTGGTGGCCGGGGACGCCCTCGTGGTACCAGGTGGAGACGAGGTCCCAGACCGGGAAGCTGTCCCGGCCGAGGACCGGCAGCCAGGTACGGCCGGGGCGGGTGAAGTCCAGCGAAGGGGCGGTGTAGTACGGCGCCGCCGCGCTGCCGGCCGGGGCCAGCCTGGACTCGACCCGGGTGACGGGCTCGGCCAGGTCGAAGTGGGTGCCCTGGAGGTCCCCGATCGCCTGGTCCATCAGCCCCTGGAGGTACTCGCGGGCCGCCTCCTCGCCCTTGATGGCGGGGCCGTCGCTCTCCAGCCACTGCATCGCCTGCATCGGGGTCGAGCCGGGCCGTACCTTCTCCGCCTCGGCCCGCATCTGGGCGTCGAGGTCGTGGAACTCGCGCCAGGCCCAGTCGTACGCCTCGTCGAGGTCGAGCTCGGAGCCCGTCCAGTAGCGGACCCAGCGGGCGTAGCGCTCCCGGCCGGCCGTGTCCGGGGCGTCGGCGACGGCCGGACCGTACACGTCGTGCAGCCAGTCGCGCAGGTCCGCGAGCGCGGCGGCGGCGGCGACGGCGATCTCGGTGAGACCGGTGCGCAGGTCCTCGGGGGCGCCCTGGACGAACTCGCCGAACCAGCCGCCCGGGGTCCGCGGGTCGAGCCACTCGTCGAACTGGCCGAGCACGGTGGCGACCTGGCGCGGCCCGGAGAGCAGGCCGCGGGCGATCCCCTCCTGCAGGGTGGTGCGGTACTCGGCGAGCGCCTGCGGCAGCCGGGCGAGCCGGCGGCCGATCAGCTGCCAGTCCTGCTCGGTGCCGGTGGGCATCAGCGTGAAGACCTCGCGCACGTTGTGCACGGGGGAGCCCAGATTGCGGACCGCCCGCAGGCCCTCGCCCGCGTCGTGGACGGCGAGTTCGGCGGTGAGGCGTTCGCGCAGCAGCCGGGCGCAGCGGCGTTCGGCGTCGTCGGCCGAGGCGCCGGCGGCCTCGGCCTCGTCGAGTTCGGCCAGTGTGCGGCGGCCGAGTTCGGCGATCGTCCGGTCGCCTGCGGGTGACAGGTCCGGGAGTCTGTCGTCGTCGGGATTGATGCCGAGGTAGACCGCGGTCAGCGGGTCGAGTTCGGCGAGGGCTCGGACATAGGCGTCCGCGATGCGACGGGGGGTGTTGCCGCCTTCGTGGGAGTTGATCAGCTCTTCAACCATCTGGACATCTTTTCGCAGCGGGCCCCGAATGCAAGCCTCTTGAGGCAGACATGACCGCACGACGGCCGACGGTCCGTCGGGCAGTGCCACGCCCGGCACCGCCGCCCGCCGCCCGGGCCGGCCCGGTGCCACCCGGGGGCGCCGGGATGCGGGCCGACGAACAGGGTCGGATCACCTGGTCCGCCACTACGCTGGCCGCCATGGAAGCCAGCTCAGCGCCCGACCCGTCCGCGCCCGAGGCCCGTCCGCGCCGCACCGGTTACCGGCGCCTGCCGGTGCAGCAGCGCCGCGAACAGCTGATCGCCGTCGCCCTGGAGCTGTTCGCCTCCCGGCCCCCCGAGGAGGTCGGCCTCGACGACGTGGCCGCGGCCGCCGGTGCCTCGCGTCCGCTGGTCTACCGCTACTTCGCCGGCGGGAAGCAGCAGTTGTACGAGGCCGCGCTGCGCAGTGCGGCCGAGGAGCTGACCAGCCGGTTCCGGGTGCCGAAGGAGGGCACGCCGACCCGGCAGCTGGCCGCGGTGCTGGACAACTACTTCGCCTTCGTCGCGGAGCACGACGCCGGGTACGGGGCGCTGCTGCGCGGCGGTTCGGTGGTGGAGACGGCGCGGACCTCGGCGATCGTCGACGAGGTGCGGCGCACCGCGCTGCGCCGCACGCTGCGGCACCTGGGCGTGCGGCAGGCGGGGCCGCGGCTGACCCTGTTCGTCCGGTCGTGGATCTCGGTCGTCGAGGGGTCGTCGCTGACCTGGCTGGACGAGGGCCGGCAGATCCCGCCGGCCGACCTGCGGGACTGGCTGGTGGACGAGTTCGTCGCGATGAGCGTGGCGACGGCGCTGCACGATCCGCAGACGGCGCAGGTGCTGGCCGGACTGCTCGCGCTGGAGGAGCCGGACGGGCCGGCCGCGGCGCTCGCCGAGCGGCTGCGGTCGCTGCTGGCGCCGCGCCGGCGGCGCCCTGAGACGGCCGGACCCTGAAGCGGCCGGGCCCTGAGGCAGCCGGGCCCTGAGGCGGCCGGGCCGGTCGCCCCGGCCCCCGTGCCCGGGGCCGGGGTGAGCGCGGTGCGCGGCGCGGATCAGGCCTTGCCGAGCACCTGGCGCTGGCGGCCGAGGCCGTCGATCTCGATCTCCACGACGTCGCCGGGCTGGAGGAACGGCTTGCCCGGGTGGCCCAGGGTGACGCCGGCCGGGGTGCCGGTGACGATCACGTCACCGGGCTCCAGCACCATGAAACGGCTCAGGTAGCGGACGATCTCCAGCACCGGGAAGATCATCTCGGCGGTGGAGCCGTTCTGCCGCTGCTCACCGTTGACCCAGAGCCGCAGCGGCAGCCGCTGCGGGTCCGCCACCTCGTCGGCGGTGACCAGCCAGGGCCCGAGCGGCGTGAAGGTCTCCGCCGACTTGCCCTTGTCCCACTGGCCGCCGCGCTCCAACTGGAAGGCCCGCTCGGTGACGTCGTTCGCCACCGTGTAGCCCGCCACGACGGCCGCCGCCTCCTGGTGCGTCTCCAGGTAGCGGGCGGTCCGGCCGATCACGACGGCGAGCTCCGCCTCGTAGTCGGTCTTCTCGCTGCCGCGCGGCACCAGCACCTCGTCGTAGGGGCCGACCACGGTGTTGCCCGGCTTGAGGAACACCACCGGCTCGGCGGGTATCCGGGCGCCCGCCTCGATCGCGTGGTCGCGGTAGTTCAGCCCGATGCCGACCACCTTGCCCGGGCGGGCCACCGGCGATCCCACCCGCTGCCCGGCGATGTCGGTCACCGGCAGCGCGCCGCCGGCCACCGCGGCGGCCAACCCGGCCGGGTCGAGCCCGGCGAGGAACGCGCCGTCGATGTCGGGCGTCCGGCCCGACAGGTCGTACGCGGTGCCGTCCGGGCCCAGTACGACCGGGCGTTCGGCGCCGGGGAGGCCGACACGGAGGAGCTTCATATGACCGTCACCACCTGGTTCGTCGCATGTCTCCGGGCAGGCCGCACAGCTCACCCGGTCTATGCATCCGAGGTATATCAACTCCCGTGGCCTGCGAACCAGGGAGGAGGGATCGGCGAATTCCTATCAATCGCCACCGGGCGCCGGGCAGCCGAATCAGCCGCCCGTACGGTTGACAACTCCGGACGGGCGGCGGCACGCGGGCGGGCGTGCGGGCGGGGCGCGGTTCGGACCCCGGCCGTTCGAACTCCTGTCGGGGGTGGCTGATAGACAAGGCCCTGCCCGTCACCGTCCGAGGAGAAGCGCCATGGCGATCACCAAGCACATCGAGGAATTCCACGGCCTGCCCGTGTTCAACGTGGCCGGCCCGCTCGCCGACGGCACGCCGCTGCCCGCCCCCGGCGACGTCGCCTGGCGCCTCGACATCGACTTCGACTCCGAGAGCCACTTCGAGGAGCAGTGGAACGCCTTCCTGGCAGCGGTGGACACCACTGAGGTCCGCGCACTGGTCGTCGGCTCCTGGTGGGGCGACGAACCCATGGAGCCGCTGACCGACGCGCTGGCCCTGATCGCGGGCGCGGCCTGGCGGCTGCCCGCCCTGCGGGCACTGTTCCTCGGCGAGGCCACGTACGAGGAGAACGAGATCTCCTGGATCCAGCCGGCCGACCTCACGCCGCTGCTGGCCGCCTACCCGCTGCTGACCGAACTGGTCGTCCGCGGCGCCTACTCGACGTACGGCGAAGTGGCGCCGCCGTACCTCACCCCCCTGCGGCACGAGCACCTGCGGGCCCTGCGGTTCGAGACCGGCGGCCTCTCCGCGACCGTCGTGCGGGCGATCGCCGGCTGCGAGCTGCCCGCGCTGGAGCGGCTCGAACTCTGGCTCGGCATCGCCGACTACGGCGCCGACACGACCCTCGACGACTTCGCGCCGCTGCTCGACGGCACCCGCCTCCCGGCGCTGCGCCACCTCGGGCTGGAGAACAGCGACCAGGCCGACGGCCTCGCCGCCGCGATCGCCGGCTCCCCGCTGGTCGCCCGGCTGTCGGCGGTGAGCCTGGCGCTCGGCACGCTGTCCGACGAGGGCGCGGCCGCGCTGCTCGACGGCGGGCCGCTCACCCACCTCGACTCGCTCGACCTGCACCACCACTACCTCGGCGAGGAGATGCAGCAGCGCCTGCGCGACACCCTGGGCGCGGCGGGCGTCGCACTGGACCTCTCGCAGGCCGAGGGCAAGGACTTCCCCTACGTCGCCAACAGCGAGTGACCGCACGGCCCTCGGCCCCCGCGCCCGGACGGCTGACCGTGCTCGGCATCCCCGGCCACCGGCGGGTGACCCTGTTCGCCGCCGCTGTCCGCGCCGCCGGGCTGCCCGAGCCCGCCGTGCTGCCCTGGCCGGCCGTGCTGCGCGGCACGTACCGGATCGAACCGGGCACCGTGCTGCGGGTCGACTCCCCCGGCGAGGACGAGGCGGTGGACACGCTGCTGCGCGGCGCCGCCCTCGGCGCCGGGTACGCGCCGACCAGGGTCGAGGGCACGGCCGCGTGGTACGCCGGGGTGACCGGCGCGCTCGACGGTGTGGCCCGGGCCGTCCGGCAGGCGCCCGGCGCCCGGCTGCTGGCCGACCCCGCGGAGACCGCCGTGATGTTCGACAAGCGCCGCACCCACCGGCTGCTGGCCGCCGCCGGGGTGCCCGTCCCGCCGGCGCTCGACCAGGCGGCCGGCCCCGTCACGGGCTGGGACGACCTCCGGGAGCGGCTGGCGGCGGCCGGGCTGCGCCGGGTCTTCGTCAAGCCCGCGCACGGCTCCTCGGCGTCCGGCGTGCTGGCCCTGGAGTTCGGCCCGCGCGGGCGGCTGCTGGCCACCACCTCGGCGGCCTGGCAGGACGGCGAGCTGCACAACTCCCTGCTGGTACGCCGCTACACGGACGAGCGGACGGTCGCGGCGATCGTGGACCGGCTCGCACCGGACGGCCTGCACGTGGAGCGGTGGATCCCCAAGTCCTCGCAGGGCGGCCGGTCCGCCGACCTGCGGGTGGTGGTGGTCGCCGGCCGGGCCACCCACGTCGTCGTGCGGACCAGCACCGGCCCGATGACCAACCTGCACCTGGGCGGCGCCCGGGGCGACCTCGGGCTGCTCCGCGCGGCGGCCGGTCCGTACTGGGCCGACCTGCTGGAGACGGCCGAACGCGCGGCCGCGTGCTTCCCCGGCTCCCCGATGGCCGGGGTCGACGTCCTGCCGTCGGCCGGGTGGCGGCGCTACCTCGTCGGCGAGGTCAACGCCTTCGGCGACCTGCTGCCGAACGCCACCGGCCTGCCCGGCGGCCCCGCCGAGGGCCTCGACACCTACGGCGCCCAGGTCGCCGCCCTGCTGAACCAGCCCGGAGCCACCCTGTGAACCTTCCCGCGCACGCCTCCGCGAGCAACGTGATCCCCGACATGAACGAGATCGTCGGCAGTCACGACCTGCTCCTGGTCACCCTCGACACTCTGCGTTTCGACGTGGCCGCGGAGCTGGCCGAAGCAGGGCGCATCCCGAACCTCACGGCCGTGCTGCCCGGCGGGCGCTGGGAGCGCCGGCACTCCCCCGGCAGCTTCACCTACGCCGCACACCAGGCCCTCCTGGCGGGCTTCCTGCCCACTCCGGCAAGCCCGGACGGCCCGCACCCGCGCCTGTTCGCCGCGCGCTTCGCCGGCTCCGAGAGCACCGAGCCCCGGACGTGGGTGTTCGACACTCCCGACCTGCCGTCCGGGCTGGCGCAGGCCGGGTACCGCACCGTCTGCATCGGCGGCGTCGGCTTCTTCAACAAGCAGGGCCCGCTCGGCTCGGTGCTCCCCGGGATGTTCCAGGAGAGCCACTGGGAGCCGGAGTTCGGCGTCCCCTCGCCCGTCTCCTTCGAGGCCCAGGTGGCCCGTGCCGAGGAGGTGGCCGCCGCGCAGCCGGCCGGGCAGCCGCTCTTCCTCCTGCTCAACGTGGCCGCCCTGCACCAGCCGAACTGGTTCCACCTCCCCGGCGCCACCCGCGCCCACGGCGACAGCCGGGCCAGCCACGCGGCGGCCCTGGAGTACGTGGACCTGCACATCGGCCGCCTGTTCACCGCGATGAGCCGGCGCCGCCCCTGCTTCGCGATCGTCTGCTCCGACCACGGCACGGCCTACGGCGAGGACGGCTACACCGGGCACCGGATCGGCCACGAGGTGGTCTGGACGGTCCCGTACGCGCACTTCACCCTGGCCGCCACCACCACGACCGCCGAGGAGGCGCAGGCCCGATGACCACCACCCTCCCGCCGGTGGCGGACTCCCCGTACCGCAGTTACGTCTACGCCTACCCGCACAAGACGGCCTACCGGCCGCTGCCCGACCGCCCGCTGCTCCGCGAGGTCTGGGCGGGCGAGCCGCAGCACGCGCTCTCGCTGTACCTGCACGTCCCGTTCTGCGAGGTGCGCTGCGGCTTCTGCAACCTGTTCACCCGGATCGGCAGCCCGGACGGCCTCACCACCGCCTACCTGGACGCGCTGGAGCGGCAGGCCGGCGCGGTGCGCGAGGCACTGGACGCCGACGCCCGGTTCGCGCTGGCGGCGTTCGGCGGCGGCACCCCGACCTACCTGACCGCCACCGAGCTGGAGCGGCTCTGCGACATCGCCGAGCAGCGGATGGGCGCCGACCTGCGGGCCGTCCCGCTCTCGGTGGAGGCCTCCCCCGACACCGCCACCGCCGACCGGCTGGAGGTGCTGGCCGCCCGCGGCACCACCCGGCTGAGCCTGGGCGTGCAGTCCTTCCTCGACGAGGAGGCGAAGTCCGCCGTCCGCCCGCAGAAGCGCGCCAAGGTGGAGGCGGCGCTCGGGCGGATCCGGGCGGCCGGCTTCCCCGTCCTCAACATCGACCTGATCTACGGCATCGACGGCCAGACCACGGCGAGCTGGCTGCGCTCACTGGACGCCGCGCTCGCCTGGGAGCCCGAGGAGCTGTACCTCTACCCGCTGTACGTCCGCCCGCTGACCGGCCTCGGCCGGCGGGCCGGCGAGCACGGCTCCCGCGACTGGGACGAACAGCGCCTGACCCTGTACCGCGCGGGGCGGGACCACCTGCTGGCGCTCGGCTACCAGCAGGTGTCGATGCGGATGTTCCGCCGGGGCGGCTCGCCGGACGCCGGGACGAGCGAGTACAGCTGCCAGACCGACGGCATGGTGGGCCTGGGCTGCGGCTCCCGCTCCTACACCTCCGGTCTGCACTACTCCTTCGACTACGCGGTCGACGCCGGCGAGGTCCGCTCGATCATCGACGACTACGTGGCCACCACCGACTTCACCCGGGCCGAGGTCGGCCACCGGATGGACGGCCGGGAGGCGCGCCGCCGCCACCTCGTCCAGTCCCTGCTCCAGGCCGAGGGACTCGACCTCGCCGACTACCGGCAGCGCTTCGGCAGCGGCCCCGACGCGGACTTCCCCGCCGAACTCGCCGCGCTGGCGGCCGCCGGCCGGCTCGCCGACGCCCCCGGGCGGCTGCGGCTCACCCCCGAGGGCCTGGCCCACTCCGACGCCGTCGGCCCCGACCTGTTCTCGCCCGCCGTCCGGGCCCTGATGGCCGCCTACGAGGCGAAGTGACCGGGCACCCGGTGACCGACCTCGGCCTGCCCGGCTTCCACCCGCCCGGGCCCGACCCGCTCGACCTGACGGTCCTCTACCGGGGCCCGCTGGCCTCCTGCGACTACGACTGCCCCTACTGCCCGTTCGGCAAGCGCCGGGACACCCCGGAGCAGCTGCGCGCCGACCGCGCCGCACTCGACCGGTTCGCCGGCTGGGCCACCGCCGCCGGGCAGCACGGCGACACCCTCTCGCTGCTGTTCACGCCGTGGGGCGAGGGCCTGGTCCGCTCCTGGTACCGGGAGACGCTGGCCGCCCTCAGCCGGGAGCCGCACATCCGCCGGGTCGCGATCCAGACCAACCTGAGCTTCCGCACCGACTGGCTGGCCGGCGCCGACCTCGGCACCCTCGCCCTGTGGGCGACGTACCACCCGGGCGAGGTCACCCACGAACGCTTCCTCGCCAAGTGCCGCGAGCTGAGCGCCCTCGGCGTCCGGTACAGCGTCGGCGTGGTCGGCGAGCCGGAACACCTGGCACCGGCCCGCCGGCTGCGCGCGGAGCTGCCACCGGAGGTGTACCTCTGGGTCAACGCCGCCGAGGGCCGCACCTACACCGACGCGCAGGCCGCCGAGTGGACGTCGCTCGACCCGCTCTTCGGCTACAGCCGCGACCCGCACCCGAGCGGCGGCCGGGCCTGCCGCACCGGCCGGTCGGTCATCTCGGTGGACGGCGACGGAACGGTGCGGCGCTGCCACTTCGTACGGACCGGGCTGGGCAACCTGTACGACGGCTCGTACCGCGCCGCCCTCGGCCCCCGCCCCTGCGAACTAGCCGTCTGCGACTGCCACATCGGCTACGTGCACCTGGAGACACTGCCGCTGTACGACGTGTTCGCGGGCGGCGTCCTGGAGCGGATCCCGGCGGGTTGGTGAGGCGCACCGCAAACGGCCCGCCGGCGCGTCAGCCGTGCTGGGGGCTGCCGGCGAGCAGTGCGGCGAGGGGTGGCCGGGCGGTGGTGCCGGGGCCCCGGCGGGTGGCCTCGGCCTGCCAGCGGGCGAGGTCGCGGGCGGCGTCCGCGCGGGCCTCGGGGTCGGCGGCGAGGGCGGGGAGCAGGTCGCGCAGGAGGGCGGTGGCGGCGGCCGGTTCGCCGGAGCGGGCGAGCCAGACGGCGAGGTCGTGGCAGGTCCGCAGGGTGCGGGGGTCGGTGCGGCCGCAGACCCGGGCGAAGTCGGGGATCAGCGTGTGCAGCAGCCGGACGGCTTCGGCGGGCCCGCCGTCGACTCCGCGCTGCCAGGCCTGGTCGGCCCGTTCCTTGAGCTCCTCGGGGGTCGGGGCGGGCGGGCCGGCGGCGATCTCCGCGAGCCGGCGGCGGACTTCGGCGGCGTCCGCGGGCCGGTCGGCCGGGTCCTTCGCGAGGAGCTGGAGGATCAGGGCGGACAGTGCGGGTTCGGCGCCGCGCGGCGGGCGCGGGGTCTCGTGGAGGTGCTGGTACATCAGGGAGACGGCGGTCAGGGCACCGAAGGGCCGCTCCCCCGCGGTGAGTTGGTACAGCACGCAGCCGAGCGCGTACAGGTCGGCCCGGCCGTCCACATGGCCACCGGACCAGCGTTCGGGCGACAGGTAGTGCGGGCTGCCGATGACGCTGCCGGTGCTGGTCAGCCCGGCGGCCGTGGTCTCCAGCCGGGCGATGCCGAAGTCCAGCACCTTGGCCTCGCCGGCCTCGGTGATCATGATGTTCTCGGGCTTGATGTCGCGGTGCACGACGCCGGCCCGGTGGGCCGCGTCCAGCGCGCCGCAGACCTGCCCGGCCCACTGCAGGGCCGAACGGCGCTCGGGCACCCCGGACTTGAGGACGTCCGCGAGCGAGCGGCCGCGCACGAGTTCCATCACCAGGTAGTGGGTGACGAGCCCGGCGCCGCGCACCTGCCCGAGGTCGTACAGGGTCACGATGTGCGGGTGCGAGAGGTTGCCGACCGTGCGGGCCTCGGCGACGAAGCGCCGTACCTCCCGTTCGTCGGCCGCGTTCTCCTCGGAGATGACCTTCACCGCGACCGGGCGGCCGACGGTCTCGTCGAAGGCCTCCCAGACCACCCCGAAGCCGCCCTTGCCGATGCCGCCTACCAGTCGGTAGCGGCCGTCCAGCACATCGCCGACCCGCATGCCCTGCCCCCCGAGTCCACCGGATTCGAACGGTGTTCACGATAGCGGGCGGGGCAGGGCTTGCGGGTCGGCGACACCGGGCTACGGCTTGGTCTTCGGCAGGCCGGGCGGGTTGATCTCGGAGGTCTTCACCGCCTCGTTGTCCAGGCCCCAGCGCTTGAGCACCTGGTCGTAGGTCCCGTTCTTGATGACCTCGTTGATCGCCTCGTTCAGCGACTTGACCAGGCCGTTGTCCTTCTTGGTGGTCGCCGCGATCTTGCCCAGCACGTCGGCGCCGCCGCCGGAGTAGGTGCCGATCACCTCGGTCTCACCGGTCTGCACGGCGTGGAAGGCCGCGGCCGGGTTCGGGCCGAGGTAGATGTCGATCCGGCCGGAGGAGAGGGCCAGGTAGTAGTCCGAGGCGCTCTGGAAGTACTTGATGTCGACCGGCTTGAGGCCCGCCTTGACGTTCTGGTCGTTCCAGTCGATCAGCAGCTTCTCCTGGTTGGTGCCGGAGGCGACCCCGATGCTGTGGCCGGCCACGTCCGCCGGTCCGGTGACCTTCCAGCCGCTGCCCTTCTTGGCCTCGAAGCCGAGGATGTCCAGGCGGTAGGTGGCGAAGTCGTACTTCTCCTTGCGGGCCTCGGTGACGGTGATGTTGGTGAAGCCGGCGTCGTACTTGCCGCTGTCCAGACCGACGAAGACGTTCTCCCAGGAGACCGGGTTGAGTTCGACCTTGAGGCCGAGCACGTTGCCGACCAGGTAGGAGAGGTCGGCCTCGACGCCGATGATGGTCTTGTCGTCGGTGGCGTGGAAGCCCAGGGGCGGCACCGTGCCGATCGAGTCGACGACCTGTAGCGTTCCTCGCTTTCTGATCTCCTCCGGCACGAGCGCGGCGATGGTATCCACCTTCGGCGTGGTCACCCGGTTCTGATCAGCCGTCAGGTTCACCGTGACTCCGTTCGGGGCCACCGCGCCCTTCGACGGGGCCAGGTCCGCAGAGGCGTTGGACGAGCTGCCGCAGGCGGCGAGGGTGAGGGCGGCGGCGAGCGAGGCGGCGGCCGAGACGAAGGCGCGACGGGGTAGGGACATGGCGGAACTCCTCTGTGGAGGGCGGGAAAAGGGAGGGGTGTGGCGGAACCGGGGTGCTACAGCACCTTGGAGAGGAAGGCGCGGGTGCGCTCGTGCTGCGGGTCGTCCAGCACGGCGGCCGGGGTGCCCTGCTCGACGATGACCCCGTCGTCCATGAAGACCACGGTGTCGGCCACCTCGCGGGCGAAGCCGATCTCGTGCGTCACGACGATCATGGTGGTGCCGGTGCGCGCCAGGTCCTTGATCACGTCGAGCACCTCGCCGACCAGCTCCGGGTCGAGCGCCGAGGTCGGCTCGTCGAAGAGCAGCACCTTGGGCTCCAGCGCGAGCGCCCGGGCGATCGCGACCCGCTGCTGCTGGCCGCCGGACAGCTGGCGCGGGTAGGCGTCGGCCTTGTCGGAGAGTCCGACCCGGGCGAGCAGCGCGAGCGCCGCCTTCCGCGCCTCGGCCTTGGGCTGCCGGCGCGCGCTGACCGGGGCCTCGACGATGTTGTCGAGCACGGTCAGGTGCGGGAAGAGGTTGAAGTTCTGGAAGACGAAGCCGATGTTGGTGCGCTGGCGCAGCACCTCGCGCTCCTTCAGCTCGTGCAGCTTGCCGCCCGAGCGCCGGTAGCCGATCAGCTCACCGTCGATCGAGACGAAGCCCCGGTCGAGCTTCTCCAGGTGGTTGATGGCGCGCAGCAGCGTGGACTTGCCCGAGCCGGACGGGCCGAGCACCACGGTCACCGAGCCGGCCGCGACGGTCAGGTCGACGCCGCGCAGCACCTGGAGGGCGCCGAAGCTCTTGTGCACGCCGCGGATCTGCACCACGGGATCGGCGGCGGATGCGGCGGCGGATTCGACAGCGGCGGCGGTGGTGGCGGTCATGAGCGGCCTCCGGTGGACGGTGCGGTGCTGGACGGTGCGGTGCGGCGGGTCGCCTGGATGTGCCGGACGAAGCCGCGGGCCCGCTGGAGCGGGGTGGGCGGCGGGGTGCGCTGGGCGCCCCGGGCGAAGTACCGCTCGACGTAGTACTGGCCGACCGACAGCAGCGTGGTGAGCAGGATGTACCAGAAGGTGGCGACCATCAGCAGCGGCACCACCCGGCCGGTCCGGCCGTAGATCACCTGGACCTGGTAGAAGAGTTCGCCGATCGCCATCACGTAGACGATCGAGGTGCCCTTGAACAGCGAGATGACCTCGTTGGCGGCGGCCGGCAGGATGCCCCGCATGGCCTGCGGCAGGACGATCCGCCAGGCCTGCCGGAAGCGCGGGATGCCGAGGGCGGCGGCGGCCTCCAGCTGGCCGGTCTCGACGGCGATGATGCCGCCGCGGATGATCTCGGCGGCGTAGGCGGCCTGGTGCAGGGCGAGGCCGAGCACTGCCGCACCCATCGCGCCGAGGATGCCGATGGTGTCGAAGGAGACCAGCGTGGGCCCGAACGGGATGCCGAGGCCGAGGCGCTTGTACAGGTACGAGAGGTTGAACCAGAAGACCAGCTGCACGATCAGCGGGATCGAGCGGAAGGCCCAGATGTACGCCCAGGCGATGGTCTGCAGGATGGGGCTGCGCGACAGCCGCAGGGCGGCGATGCCGGCGCCCAGCAGGAAGCCCAGGACCGTTCCGTAGAACGTCAGTTGAAGGGTGACCCAGACCGAGCGCAGGATCGTCTCGGTGGTGACGAAGGCCCGGAAGGTCGCCCAGTCCCAGCCGGGGTTGGTGGCCATGCCGTGGATGAACTGGGCGACCACGACGGCGGCGAGGAGGCCGGCGGCCCAGCGCCACGGGTGGCGGGCGGGGACGACCTTGAGCGAGGCCAGGTCCTCCGGGAGCTGTGTTCCGGCGGTCGCCGGTGGTGCGGGGAGCGGTACGGCCGCGGCCGTACCGGTGGTGAGAGTCATGGGGGGATTCCTCCGAAGCGCGGACACGGGATCGAGCGCGGACACGGGATCACGGGTGCTCGGGCGGGCTGATCTGGGACTCCTTGATCGCGGAGTCGGTGACGCCCCACTTCTTCAGGATCCGGTCGTACGTGCCGTCCTTGATCAGCTGGTTCACGGCGCCCTGGAACGCGGGGGTCAGCGGCGAGCCCTTCTTGAAGGCGAAGCCGACGTCGAGGCGGTGGAACTCGCCGAGGAACTTCGTCCCCGAGGCCTCCTGGGACGCCTGGTAGCGCAGGCCGTTGATGGTCGACATCAGGACGTCGATCCGGCCCTGCTGGAGGCCGGTGAGGATCGCGCCGTTGTCGGAGAACGCGCTCACCTCGTACGGCTTCTTGCCGGCGTCGGTGCAGATGTTCTTCTTGCTGTTCAGCGTCGTCTCGAAGGTGGTGCCGGCGCCGGTGCCGATCTTCAGGCCGCAGAGCTGGAGCAGGTCGGTGACGGGCTGGACGCTGGTGTTGTCCTTCTTGACCGCGAAGCCCTGGCCGTCGTCGATGTAGGTGACGAAGTCGATGGTCTTCAGGCGGGCCGTGGTGACGCCGAAGTTGCCGGTGCCGAGGTCGTACTTGCCGCTGTCCAGCGCGGGCAGGATGGTCTCGAACTTGGCCTCCTCGCGCTCGACGGTGAGGCCGAGCACCTTGGCGACGGCGTCGGTGAAGTCGATGTCGATGCCGGCCGGCTTCTTGACCGCCTGGTCCGGGTAGAAGGCGGTCGGCGGGGCGCCGACGGCACTGCCCACCTTGAAGCTGCCCGTCTTGCGGACGTCCTCCGGCAGCAGCGCGGCGATGCTGTCGACCTTGGTGACGGAGGACACCAGGTCCTGGGCGGCGGCGGAGACGGCCTGGCTCCCGGCCGGGGCGGGCTTGGCCTTCGCGGGGTCGGAGCCGCAGGCGCTCAGGGCCAGCACCGGGAGCAGGGCGGTGGCGGCGATCAGGCCGCGGCGGACGGTGGTGGCTCTCACGGAGGTGGCGCCTTTCGGTGGTGGCCGGCCGCTGGGGGGCGGGCCTGGATGCGGGGCGGAGCGGACGTGCGGTGGAGCGGGGGTGCTGCCCGGACGGCGGGTCAGGCCTGGCGGCGGTCGGCGGGTCAGGCCTGGACGGCGATCAGCTGGTGCCGGTCGCGCTCGGCCCGCTCCTGGCGGGCGGCCTCCGCGGCGGCCTTCTGCGCGTCCCGCTTGGCGACCTCCTCGCGGACGATCGGGATGACGTACCGGCCGAAGTCGATGGCGTCGTCGAGCAGGGCGTAGCCGCGCGCGGACAGGATGTCGACGCCGAGGTCGTAGTAGTCGAGCAGCGCCTGCGCGACCGTCTCGGGCGTGCCGACCAGCGCGTTGGAGTTGCCGGATCCGCCGGTGGCGGCCGCGGTCGGGGTCCACAGTGCGCGGTCGTAGCGCTCGCCGGCCTCGGCGATGGCGATCAGCCGCTGCGAGCCGGCGTTCTCCGGCTGCCAGGTCCTGCCCGCGTCGCCGAGGGGCAGGCGGCGGGCGAAGGCGCCGGCCTTCTTGCGCTCGTTGATGACGGCGACCGTCCGGTGGGCCTTCTCCCAGGCCAGCTCCTCGGTCGGCGCGATGATCGGCCGGAACGCCACCTGGATCTTCGGCACGTCGGTGCGCCCGGCCGCGAGCGCGGCGGCCTTCACCGTCTCGATCTGCTCGGCGGTCTGCGCGAGCGGCTCGCCCCAGAGGGCGTAGATGTCGGCCTCGGCCCCGCCGGCCGCGTACGCGGCGGCGGAGGAGCCGCCGAAGGAGACGTTCGGGCGCGGCGCCTGGACTGGGAAGACGTCGGCGACGAAGTCCTTGAAGCGGTAGTACTCGCCCTCGTGGTCGAAGGCCTCCCGGCTCGTCCAGGCCTGCTTGACGATCCGGATGTACTCGCGGGTCCGGTCGTAGCGCTGGTCCTTCGTCAGGAAGTCGCCCTCGCGCTGCTGCTCGTGGTCGTTGCCGCCGGTGATGAAGTGCACGGTGAGCCGGCCGTCGCTGAGCTGGTCGAGGGTGGCGAAGGTCTTGGCGGCGAACGTCGGGTAGGAGACGTTGGGCCGGTGGGCGAGCAGGATCTGGAGCTTGTCGAGCTTGGAGGCGATGTACGCGGCGGCGGGCGCCGGGTCCGGGGCGCCCGCCGCGTAGGCGAACAGGACGCGGTCCCAGCCGTTGTCCTCGTGGGCCCGGGCCAGGCGCAGGGTGTACTCGCGGTCGAAGGCGGCGCCGCTACGGGTGTCGGTCTCCGAGCCGTTGTTGGTGGCGGCGATACCGAGGAACTCCACGGGCATGATGACTGGCCTTTCGGTTCTCGACGCGACTGCGCCGCTGAAGGTGGGGGATGCCGGACCAGGGCGCCGGCACGGATGCGGGCACACCGGAGGAAGCCGTGGCGCGGGCCCGGCGGTGGGTGGCGGGGAGGCGGAATACGCGGCGGGCGGGGTACCCGGACGACGGCGGTACGCGGAGGAGGCGGGCTACGCGGACGGTGGGGCGCGGCGGACGCTACGGCGCGGCCGCACGGGAGGCCTTGGACGGCAACGCGTGACAGTGGAGCGGCTGGAGTGAGGGTGGCGGCAGCGTGCGCCTGTTGGGCCGTCGGCGTACGACGGCTTCCCGGCCCGCGACGGGGCACCGAGGGAGGGGTCTCCGAAGGAGAGAAGGGCCGGTCAGATCAGACGGCCCGCTGCCGAGGTCAGCCGCGACACGCCGCGGACCACACTCGACCGAAGTCGATGTGATCGCGGGTGACCAGGGGCTGCTCGGCGTACATGCGACCTAGTTGAGCAGTCAGAGGTGGAATCCGTCAACCAGCGTCCATTTCCCGGTTTCTGATCGTGACTTCCCAGCTCGGACGGCCGGTCCCGTCTCTTGACACCGACCGATCGGGCATGCGTACGATCCAGGCGGAGTGAGTGCACGCCCGGCCGCGTTGAGGGACGCGGGACGCGGCGTCGGCAGTACGTGACAGCCCCCGCCTGCCCGCACCTCCCCGCCTGGAGCGCCCCTCATGGCCACCCCGCAGGACGTCCTGCCCGCCGCCGGCCCACGGCCGCTGCCCCTCGTCAAGGCACCCGCCACGCCCGCGGACCACCTGCCGGACCCGCTGACCGACGCCCCGATCGTCGCCCGCCGCCGCCCCGGGCAGCTCGTCTCCGCCGCCTTCGCGCTGCTGCTGCTCGCGATGGCCGTCAACTCCGTCGTCCGCAACAAGGCGTTCCAGTGGGACGTGGTGGCCGACTACTTCACCTCCACCTCGGTCATCGACGGCCTGCTGCTCACGCTCTGGCTCACCGGCGCCACGCTCTCCCTCGGGTTCGTCCTGGGCACCGTGCTCGCCACCATGCGGCTCTCCGCCAACCCGGTGCTGCGCACGATCGGCTGGGGCTACATCTGGCTGTTCCGCTCCACGCCGCCGCTGGTGCAGCTGCTGTTCTTCTTCAACATCGGCGCGCTCTACCCGACGCTCGGCCTCGGCATCCCGTTCGGCCCGGAGTTCGTCACCTTCAAGACGGTGAACCTGCTCGGGCCGACCCTCACCGCCGTCATCGGGCTCACCCTGCTGGAGGCCGCGTACGCCGCCGAGGTGGTGCGCGGCGGCATCCTGTCCGTCGACCGGGGGCAGCTGGAGGCCGCGCAGGCGCTCGGGCTCGGCCGGGGCCGGGTGCTGCGGCGGATCATCATCCCGCAGGCCATGCGCTCGATCGTGCCGACCGCCGGCAACATGCTGATCAGCGCGCTCAAGGGCACCAGCATCGTCAGCGTGCTGGCCGTCTCGGACCTGCTGTACTCCGTGCAGCTCGTCTACAACCAGACCTACCAGGTCATCCCGATGCTGCTGGTCGCGACCATCTGGTACCTCGTGGTCACCACCGTGCTGTCCGTCGGCCAGTACTACATCGAGCGCCACTACGCCCGGGGCGCCACCCGCGAGGGCCTGCCGCCGACCCCGCTGCAGCGGGCCCGGGCCGCGCTCGGGCGGCTGCGCACCGCCGTGGACGCCGACGACGAGACCGCCGCACGCACCGCAGCCGGGGAGGGCCGATGAGCACGCTGGTGATCGTCGGCGCGGGGCCGCGCGGCGCCGGGCTGCTGGAGCGGATCGCCGCCAACTCCGCCGAACTCCTGCCCGCCGACAGTCCGTTGCACGTCCACCTGGTCGACCCGTACCCGCCGGGGGCGGGCCGGATCTGGCGCCACGACCAGTCGCCGCTGCTGCGTATGAACTCGATGGCCGAGGACGTCACCATGTTCACCGACGAGCGCTCGACCATCGAGGGTCCCGTCCGGCCGGGCCCGTCGCTCGCCGAATGGGCCTCCGGCCAGGAGGAGTTCGCGCCCTACCTGGAGGTCGCCGACCCGGACGTCCGGGAGGAGCTGCGGACCCTCGCGCCGACCGACTTCCCCACCCGGCGGGCCCAGAGCGCCTACCTGGACTGGGTGTTCCGCCGGGCGGTCGCCGACCTGCCGGCCCACATCACCGTCACCGTGCACCGCGACACCGTCCACGAGATCACCGGCCCGGCCGACGGCCCGCAGCTCGTCCGGCTCACCGACCGGACGCTGACCGCCGACCACGTCACCCTCACCATCGGCCACCTCGACTCCACCCCCGACCCCCGGTACGCGCCGATGGCCGAGTTCGCCGCCCGGCACGGCCGGTTCCACCTCCCGCCGGCGTTCTCCGCCGACACCGACCTGTCCGGGATAGCCCCGGGGGAGGACCTGATCCTCCGCGGCCTCGGACTGGCCTTCGTGGACCTGGTGTCCCTGCTCACCGAGGGCCGGGGCGGGCGCTTCGAGGAGACCGGCGGCGGCCTGGTCTACCGGCCCTCCGGGCAGGAGCCGGTGATCCACGTCGGCTCGCGGCGCGGCGTCCCCTACCACTCCAAGACCGACTACCGGCTGCAGGGGCCGCCCGCGCCGCTGCCCCGCTACTTCGACCAGGCCGCCGTGGACGGCGTGCTCGCCCGCTCGGGCCCGCTCGAACTGCGCCGGGACTTCTGGCCGTTGATGGCCAAGGAGATCGGCTTCGGGCACTACCACGAGCTGTTCCACGCCCACCCTGAGCGCACCACCGTGCGCTGGGAGGACTTCCTCGCCGCGTACGACCGGCTCGACTGGTACTCCCCGACGCTGGCCCAGCTGATCACCACCGCCGTCCCCGACCCGGCCGACCGGCTCGACTTCGAGCACCTCGACCACCCGCTGGCCGGCCTGGAACTCGGCTCCGCCGAGGAACTCCAGCAGTACCTGCGCGACTACATCACCGACGACGCCGCCCGCCGCGCCGACTCCGCGCACAGCGCCGACCTCGGGGCCTTCCTCGCGCTGCTCTCGCTGTTCGTCCAACTGCCCCGGGTGATGGCCTCCGGGCGGCTGACCGCCCGCTCGGTGGACGAGGAGCTCGACGGCTGGTGGTTCGGGTTCTTCAGCTACCTCGCCTCCGGCCCGCCCGGCTTCCGGCTGCGCCAGCTGCTCGCCCTCTCCGAGGCCGGCGTGGTCCGCTTCCTGGGCGCCGGCATCACGGTCGAGGCCGACGAGGCCACCGGCACCTTCCGGGCCGCCAGCCCGACCGTGCCCGGCCGCACCGTCACCGCCACCGCGCTGATCGAGGGCTACCTGCCCAAGCACGCGCTGTCGCGCACCAAGGCCCAGGTGCTGCGGCACCTGCACACCACCGGCCGGATCACCGAGGAGATCGTCCGGGACGACGAGCACACCCACCACTCCGGGCTGCTCACCATCTCCCCCGGCGACAGCCGGATCCTGGACCCGGCCCTCGACGGCGCCCCGCACCCGCGCCGCACCGCGCTGGGACCGCACACCAGCTCGCGCGCGGCCGTCGCCTTCGCCCGGCCGCGCACCAACTCCCCCGGGTTCCGGCAGACCGACGCGGTCGCCCGCGTCATCCTGCGCGACCTGGCGGCCGCCGCGCCCGCGGCCGGGCCGCCCGCCCGGCCGGTCACCGCCGGCCTCGCGTCGGCGGCCGCGTCATAGGCCCGGACCGGCCCAGCCGGCCCGCCCGAACGCCGCGGCGGCCACCTGCTCGGCCGTCAGACACTCGGGGGCCAGGAAGATGCGGTCCATCAAGTCCCTTCGACCGGTACGGCGTTCGAGGTACTTGAGGCAGGCGTCGGCCTCCTTGTCGGTCGCGAAGTCCCACACCTGGAACCGGTGGACGAGCGCCACCACCTCCGGCCAGCCGAGCCCGGCGCCGCGGCCCGCCGGGCTCGTCCCCCAGAGCTCCGAGTACCGGCCGAGGTCGAGCCTGGCCTCGTCCAGCAGCGGGTGCCCCTCCCCCAGCACCTGCTGGACCAGCGGTACCAGGTGCTGGAGGCAGGCGAGCGCGCCGGCCACATCGCCGGTGTCGGCGATCTGCAGGGCCAGGTCGTGCTGCGCCTTGAGCACCCGCTGGTCGTACGGGCCGAGGACGGCCGCCAGCTCCGGCAGCAGGGAGGACAGCTGCTGGACGGCGGCCGGCGCGTTGCCCGTGGTCCCGACCAGGACCGCCAGCTCGTAGCGGGCCTGCAGGGTGTCGGGGTCGCCCGGGCCGAGTGCCTGCACGAGGTCCGGGGTCAGCTGCGCGAGGAGCTGGAGGGCGCCGGCCGGGTCGCCGGCCTCGTCCCGGTACCAGGCCAGCTCGCGCCAGGTGGTGAGGGTGTCGCGGTCGTACCGGCCGAGCAGGGCCGCCGTCTCGCGGGCGAGCGCGTCCATCAGCACCACGGCCTCGGCGGGCCCCGCCTGCCCGGCCGCCAGCCGGCGGCGCAGCAGCCCGGCCCGGACGTCCCCGGCGGGCGCTCCGGCCGGTGGCGGTCCGGCCGGTGGAACCGCTGGCGGTACGGCTGGCGGCATGGTTCACGGCTCCTCTGCGGTGGCGGGCACCGACATTCTGCCGCCTCCCAGCGGGTGCCGGCCGGTGCGGGTGGAAGGATGGGTGCCAGGGCCGGCAGCGGAGCGGCCCGCACGATCCGGAGGTGCCCCCGTCATGGCGAAGCAGGCCCCGCAGAGCGACCCGGCCCAGGACGACCCGGAGGTGTCCGCCCCGCAGCACGCGGCGGCCGGGCTGCCGGCCGTCGGCCACAGCCTGCGGATGGCGGCCGAGCAGATGGGCGCCCGCCGCACGCTGGCCACCCTGCGCAAGGTCAACCAGCCGGACGGCTTCGACTGCCCCGGCTGCGCCTGGCCGGAGCCGGACAAGCCGCACACCGCGGAGTTCTGCGAGAACGGCGCCAAGGCCGTCGCCGAGGAGGCCACCGAGCGGCGGATCACCGCCGATTTCTTCGCCGCGCACCCGGTGGCGGAGCTGGCGGAACGCTCCGGTTACTGGCTGGGGCAGCAGGGCCGGCTGACCGAGCCGATGCTGCTGGAGGAGGGCGCCCCGGCCTACGTACCGGTCTCCTGGGAGCGGGCGTTCGGGATCGTCGCCGAGGAGCTGAAGGCTCTCGGCACGCCGGACGAGGCGGCGTTCTACACCTCCGGCCGGACCAGCAACGAGGCGGCGTTCGCCTACCAGCTGTTCGCCCGCAGGCTGGGCACCAACAACCTGCCGGACTGCTCCAACATGTGCCACGAGTCGTCCGGTTCGGCCCTGGTGGAGACGCTCGGGGTGGGCAAGGGCAGCGTCAGCCTGAAGGACCTGTACCAGGCCGACCTGATCATCGTGGCGGGCCAGAACCCGGGCACCAACCACCCGCGGATGCTCTCCGCCCTGGAGCGCGCGAAGCGGGCCGGGGCGCGGATCGTCAGCGTCAACCCGCTGCCCGAGGCCGGTCTCGAACGCTTCAAGAACCCGCAGAACGCGCGTGGTCTGGCCGGGCACGGCACGAAGCTGACCGACCTCTTCCTGCAGATCCGGCTCGGCGGCGACCTGGCCCTGTTCCGCGCCCTCAACCAGCTGCTGCTGGCGGCCGAGGACAAGCACGGCAACGTCCTGGACCGCGAGTTCATCGAGCAGCACTGCCTGGGCTTCGACGACTGGGCGGCCGACGCCCGGACGACCGACCGCGCGGCCGTGCTCGCGGCCACCGGCCTGCCGTACGAGCAGATCGAGGAGCTCGCCTCGATGGTGCTGGCCTCCCGCAAGGTCATCGTCTGCTGGGCGATGGGGCTGACCCAGCACAAGCACGCGGTGCCGACCATCCGCGAGGTGGTCAACTTCCTGCTGCTGCGCGGCAACATCGGCCGGCCCGGGGCCGGTGTCTGCCCGGTGCGCGGGCACAGCAACGTGCAGGGCGACCGGACGATGGGCATCTTCGAGCGCCCGGCGGAGGCGTTCCTGGACGCGCTGGGCAGGGAGTTCGCCTTCGAGCCGCCGCGGGAGCACGGCCTCGACGCGGTGGACACCATCCGGGGGATGCGCGACGGCCGGGTGAAGGTGTTCTTCGCGATGGGCGGCAACTTCGTCGCGGCCACCCCGGACACCGACGTCACCGAGGCCGCGATGCGCCGCTGCCGGCTGACCGTGCACGTGTCCACCAAGCTCAACCGCTCGCACGTGGTGACCGGCGCCCGCGCGCTGATCCTGCCGACGCTGGGCCGCACCGACCGGGACGTCACCGCCAAGGGGGCGCAGTTCGTCAGCGTCGAGGACTCGATGGGCATGGTGCACTCCTCGCGCGGCGGCCTGCGCCCGCCGGCCCGGGGGCTGCTCTCCGAGGTCGCGATCGTGTCCCGGCTGGCCCGCGCCACGCTCGGCCCGCAGGACAGTACGCCGTGGGAGGACTTCGCGGACGACTACGACAGCGTCCGCGACCGGATCGCCCGGGTCGTGCCCGGCTTCGACGACTTCAACGCGAAGGTCCGCCGTCCCGGCGGCTTCGCCCTGCCGCACGGCCCGCGCGACAGCCGCAGCTTCCCGACCACCACCGGGAAGGCGAACTTCAGCGTCAACCCGCTGACCGCGCCCGAGGTCCCGGCGGGCCGCCTGCTGCTGCAGACGCTGCGCTCGCACGACCAGTACAACACCACGGTCTACGGCCTGGACGACCGCTACCGGGGCATCACCGGCGGCCGCCGGGTGGTGCTGGTCAACCCCGCGGACGCGGCGGAGCTGGGCCTGGCCGAGGGCTCCCACGTCGACCTGGTGAGCGAGTGGCGGGACGGCGTGGAGCGCCGCGCCCCGCACTTCAAGGTGGTGCACTACCCGGTGGCCCTCGGCGGTGCGGCGGCCTACTACCCGGAGACCAACGTGCTGGTGCCGCTGGACTCGACCGCCGACATCAGCAACACCCCGACGTCGAAGGCCGTGGTGGTGCGCTTCGAGCCCGACAGCGGCCCGGTCTGACCGGCCCGTACGACGGACCCGCTGGACGGACCCGGGCCCGCCCGGGTCCGCCCGGCGGCTCAGCCCAGGCCGGACGAGGACGCCGAGACCGCCGAGGAGGTCGTCGAGCCCGCCGTCGAACCCGCCCCGGCGGAGGTCCCGGCCGGGGAGGGCGACTGCGCGGAGTCCGGCGAGGAGGTGGACGGCGAGGACGGCGTACCGGAACCGTCGGGGCTGCCGGTCGCGGACGGCGAGCCGGTCTCCGACGGGCTGCCGGTGCCGGACGGCGTACCGGTGCCCGAGGGGCTGCCGGACGGCGTGCCGGTCGGGCTGCCGCTCGGCGAGGCCGTGGCCGTACCGGACGCGGTGCCGGAAGCACTGCCGGGATCGGTCGGTGAGGTCGGTGCGGTCGGCGCCCCGCCCGGGACGGCCGTCGGCGTACCGGGCTCCGGGACGCCGGCCGGGGCGGGCAGCGCGGGGACGGTGCCGGGCAGCGAAGGCGCTATCGGGGTCACCGAGTCCCAGCCGGCCGGCAGGTCCGGCACCTTCCAGGCGCCGCCGCTCTCGTCCGACGCGGTCTCCGGGTCGGCCCGGACGGCGCCCAGGATCGGCATCGAGCCGATCGGCGACACCTTGATCACCGCGCCGGGGCGCGGCGCCTGCACGACCAGGCCGCCGCCGATGTACATCGCGACGTGCGTGGCACCGGCGAAGTAGATGACCAGGTCGCCGGGGCGCATCTGGTTCAGCGGCACGTGCTGGAGCTGGGCCCACTGCTCCTGGCTGGTGCGCGGGATCGGCTTGCCGGCGTGCAGCCACGCCTGCGAGGTCAGGCCCGAGCAGTCGAAGACGTCCGGGCCGGCGCCGCCCCAGACGTACGGCTTGCCGAGCTGCGCCAGCGCCCAGGCGACCGCGGTCCGGCCCGCCTGCGAGGGCGTCCGCTCGCCCTGGCCGAGGGCGCCGGAGGCGAGGAAGGCCAGCTGGGCCTCGTCCGCCTGGACCTTCTCCAGCTGGGCGAGTTCGGTGCGCTGGGCACCGGTCAGCGAGGCGACCAGCTGTTCGACGGAGTTCAGCTCGGCGGCGACCGCGGCCTTGGCGGCGTCCTGCTGGACGACCAGCGACTGGGAGTCCTTGAGGGCGTCCTCGGCCAGCTTCTGCAGCACGGTCAGCGTAGCGCGGTCGGCCTTGAGGTGGTCCAGGAAGGCCGACTGCGAGCGGCTGGCCTCGGCGAGCAGCTCGGCGATCGTGACCGCCTCGTACGGGTCCTCGGAGAGCAGCAGTTCGGCGTAGGCCGAGGCACTGCCGTTGCGGTACTGGGCGGCGGCGAGCTGGGCGGCCACGTCGGTGCCCGCGTCCACCGCCTTCTGCTGGCGGTCCACGCTCCCCTGCACGTCCTGCACGGTGGCCTGCTGCTGGGCCAGTCGGGCGACGGTGCCGTTGTACTGCTCGGTGGCCGCCTCCGCGTTGCCGTAGAGCACGTGCAGCCGCTCCAGCAGGGGGCCGAGGGTGGCCTTGGCGTCGGCGAGCGGGTCGTCGCCGGGAGCGACGGTCGGGGCGGCCGAGGCCGTCGGGACGGGCGCCGGTGCGGCGAAGGCGGCCTGGGAGACCAGCGGCAGTGACAGTGCGGCCACGGCCAGGACGGCGCCGCAGCGGAGTGCGGCCCGCACCCATGGCCGTACGCCGGTCGTCTCGGTGCGCCGCAAAGCCCCGCCCATCGGTGTGCCCTCCCGCCCCGGCAGCTCTTCGGTGTGGCTCGCCGGATCCTCGCCGATCCTGTCACGCCGTGCCACGGGCCAGACAGACCGTGCCCGTACATATTGATGAATTCTTCAGAGAGCACGGGCAGATTGTGAGACAGGTCTCAGCAAACCATCGTGAAGCGGGATGATCCGGTCAAAACACCTGCCCAGAGGCCCTGTCTCCACAACTTCACAGGATCTTCGCAACCTCCAGGACACCCGTGGAACCGCAACGCCCGGTCTAGTTCACCTTCCGTTCATTCACCATCCCTACGGTCGCCCATGACACCGACATCAGTACGGCAACTACGACGATTGTTTGGGTATGGAACACATCTCGTTCCTGGTAGCCGTCGTGATCATCACGGCGCTCGCCTTCGACTTCACCAACGGGTTCCACGACACCGCCAACGCGATGGCCACCTCCATCGCCACCGGTGCCCTACGGCCGAAGGTCGCAGTCACCATCGCGGCGGTCCTCAACTTCGCGGGCGCGTTCCTGTCCGTGAAGGTCGCCACCACCATCTCGGGCGGAATCGTCAACGAGAAGGCGGGCATCCATCCGTCGATCATCTTCGCCGCCCTGGTCGGCGCGATCCTCTGGAACCTGCTGACCTGGCTGCGCGGTCTGCCGTCCAGCTCCTCGCACGCGCTCTACGGCGGCCTGATCGGCGCCACCATCGTCGGTGTCGGCATCAACGGCGTGAACTTCACCACCGTCGTCACCAAGATCCTGATCCCCGCCGTGGCCTCCCCCGTCGTGGCCGGCCTGGCCGCCTGGGGCGCCACCAAGATGGCGTACGCGATCACCCGGCGCGGCAACGAGAAGACCGTCACCAAGACCTTCAAGACCGGCCAGATCTTCTCGTCCTCGCTGATCTCGCTGGCGCACGGCACCAACGACGCCCAGAAGACCATGGGCATCCTGACCCTGACCCTGGTCTCGGTCGGCGCGCTGCCCAAGGGCGCACTGCCCCCCACCTGGGTGATCGTCAGCGCCGGCGCCGCCATCGCGCTCGGCACCTACATGGGCGGCTGGCGGATCATCCGCTCGATGGGCAAGGGCCTGGCCGACATCCAGCCGCCGCAGGGCTTCTCCTCCGAGACGGCGGCGGCCGCGGTCATCCTGACCTCGTCCCACATGGGCTACGGCCTCTCCACCACCCAGGTCTGCTCCGGCGGCATCATGGGCGCCGGCCTCGGCGGCCCCAAGCGCGAGCTGAACTGGAGCATGGCCCGCCGGATGGTCTACACCTGGGGCCTGACCCTGCCCGCCGCCGCCACCGTGGCCGGGATCGCGGCCTTCGTCGTGGACCAGGGCACCTGGGGCGTCGTCCTGGTCGGCGCGGCGCTGGTGGCCGGCTCGGCCGGCATGTTCGTCATCTCCCGCCGCCAGCCCGTGCACGCGGACAACGTCCACGAGGTCACCCCGGTCGAGGTGGCCCCGGTCGTCCTCCCGACCGCACCCACCCCCGCCTCCACCACCGTCGCGGCCTGAGGAGCTCCCCCATGAACATCAAGTGGAACGCCCTGGCCCAGACCGCCGGGATCAGCTTCGGCATCACCGTCGCGATGGTCGCGGTCTTCGCCCTCGGCATCCTCGCCCTGTCGCGCCGCGAGCGCGCGCTCGCGCAGACCGGGCCCGGCGGCCCGGGCCGGGCCGGCCTCGCGCTGGCCGGCGCGTCCGTCTGCTTCGCCGCCTGCGCGGCGGTGGTGGTCTACGGGCTGACCCTGATCGCGGCCTGACGCACGACGGCCGGCGCACGACGCAGGCGGACGACGCAGGCGGAACAACGACAACGCACGACGGCCGGGGC
>NZ_JBHUWW010000081.1:0-39573 GCF_042669755.1 Kitasatospora sp. NPDC057223
GGGCGAGCCCGAAGGCCCGCCCCGGCGGTGACGTCACGTGAGGGGAGCAAGGGTCAGGAGGTACTGACCGCGGCGTCGTCGACGACGAAGCTGGTCTGCAGCGAGGAGTCCTCGGTGCCGGTGAACTTCAGCGTCACCGTCTGGCCGGCGTACGCCGACAGGTCGAAGGACTTCTGGACGAAGCCGGTGGCCGCGTTGGCGTTGGAGTAGGTGGCCAGCGTGCTGGACCCGGCCTGGACGGTCAGCCTGTCGTAGGCGGTGCTGCCGGTCTCGGCGGTGTCGACGTGCACCCAGAAGGAGAACACCGCCTTGCAGCCCGCCGGGATGGTGACGGTCTGCGACAGCGTGTCGGTGTGGGTCGAGCCGTAGCCGTCCAGCCAGGCCTTCCAGGAGCCCGCGTGCGCGGCCTCGCCCGAGCCGTTGTCGACGATGCCGGTCGAGGCCGTCCACGGCGCGGCGGCGCCGGTCTCGAAGCCCGCGTTGCCGAGCAGCTGCGCCGGAGTGCAGCCGGTGCTGCCGACCGTCCAGGTGAACGAGGCGGAGCCGGTGGCGTTGGTGGTGTCCCTGGCCGTCACGGTGACGGTGGAGCTGCCGGCCGTGGTCGGGGTGCCGGTGATCAGGCCGGTCGCGGAGTTGACCGACAGGCCGGCCGGCAGGCCGGTGGCGCTGTACGTGAGCGTCTGGCCGGCGGCGCTGTCCGTGGCACTGATCTGCAGGCTGACGGCGGTGCCGGTCGGGGTGCTCTGGTTGGCCGGAGCGGTGACCGTCACGGTGTTGCCGGTCTGGGTGCCGCCGAGCAGCGCGGTGCTCAGCGCGTCGGCTATCGGGGTGCCCCAGCCGGTGACCTGGTCGTAGCCGGCCTTGGTGGAGAAGTCCTGGTTCTTGCCGGTGGTGGTGTCGTGGAAGGTGGTGCCGTACGAGGTGCTGTTCGCCACCGTGTACAGCTTCGGGCTCGCCTCGCCGAGGACGGGCTTGGCGGCGGCCTTCGCCTTCTGGTTGAACAGCGCGGTGTAGCCGGACCACAGCGGCGCGGCGGCGCTGGTGCCGCCGTAGACCTGCCACCCGCCGGTGGTGTAGATCGCGAAGCCGCTCGCCGGGTCCGCGTTGGACGCGACGTCCGGGACGGTACGCATGGTGCCGGTGACGCCGGTGCCGGTCTGCCAGGACGGCTTGGCGAACACGGTGGAGACGCCGCCGCCCGCCGTGCTCCAGGCGCTCTCCGAGGAGTACGCGGTGCCGGACACCTTGAGGTTGGTGCCGCCGACGCCGGTCTGGTGCGGGCTGGACGCCGGGAAGTCCACGGCCTTGACGGTCGAGCCGCTGGTGGAGCGGGTGCAGTCGCGCGAGCCGTCGTCGCCGGACGCCGAGAAGACCGAGATGCCCTGCGCGGCGGCCTGCTTGAAGGAGTTGTCGACCGCCGTCATCGAGGAGGCGGTGGTGTCGGGCTCGCAGGAGCCCCACGAGATCGAGATGACCGAGACCCGGTTGTCCGCGACGATCTTGGCGGCCATGTCGATCTCGCCCTGGTCGCTGTTCGGGGCCTCGTAGACCAGCTGGGTCGCCTTCGGCGCGACACCGCGCACGATCTCGCTGTCCAGCTCGACCTCGCCCTGGCCGTCGCCGGGCGCCGAGTCGTAGTTCGCGCCGTCCACCGGGACCGTTGTGACGGCCGGGCCGGAGAGGCCGAACTGAGTGTCGTAGGTCTTCAGGTCGGCGGCCTTGTACCCGTCGAACTCCCAGAGCGCGACCGTCGAGCCGGTGCCGTCCGCGCCCAGCGCGTTGAGCTTGTAGGCGCCGTTGTACTGGCTCGGGCCGAAACCGCTGGGGGTCGCGTTCGGGGCGGCGTTCGGGGTGGTGCTCTGGGGCTTGCTCAGGCGGGTGGTGCGGACGGTGTGGTTGTTCAGGCCGGAGACGCCCTGGACGATGTCCGCGAGGTCGGCCGGCACCGAGGCGGCCGCGTCGTTCGCGAAGAACGTCCGCTGCTGCTGCGGGTCCAGGTAGGCGCTCTCGTGCGTGCCGAAGGCCTTGGCGATCTGCTCGGCGCTGCCCTGCGCGTTCACCACCTGGCGGTTGTCGCTGACGCCCGCGACGGTGAGCCCCTGGGACGTGAGGAAGGCCTTCACCTGCTCGACGGCGGCCGGGGTCGGGCCGTACTGCGCGTTGAACTGGGCCGGCGTCAGGTACCGGCCGTACTCGGTGCTGCCCGGGGTGGCGACGGCCGCCAGGAAGCGGTCCAGCTCGGCGGTGTTGCGGAGCCTGAGGCTGACGGCGACCGAGAGCTGCTGGGCGGCGGGCACGTCGCCCTTCTTCTCGGAGCGGGCCACCGCCGGGGTGACGGTGCCGGGCAGGGCGACCCGGGCGGTGGCGTTGGGTGCGGGCGCGGCCTGGGCGGCGGTGACTCCCAGCGAGACGGCGGTCAGCGGCAGGACGGCGAGGGCTGCGGCTAGGGCGAGCGGGCGGGGGCGCACGAGGTCCTCCTCTGGCCGGCATGTGGGGGCCGGCAGGGGCTAGGGCGTTCCGGGGTCGAAAACGCTTGCTAGAACATCGCAGAAACCGCGCGGGAATTGGCTCATGGCCGAGCA
The DNA here is from genome assembly GCF_042669755.1 of Kitasatospora sp. NPDC057223. Classification (NCBI taxonomy): domain Bacteria; kingdom Bacillati; phylum Actinomycetota; class Actinomycetes; order Kitasatosporales; family Streptomycetaceae; genus Kitasatospora; species Kitasatospora sp. NPDC057223. The sequence continues at coordinate 2,583 of NZ_JBHUWW010000081.1, forward strand.
ATTCATTACTAAAGAACAGTCAAGTGTGGAAAGGAATCCACTCACAGAATGGGCTGAAATTCATTCAGTGAATGCCTGGTCCGGCGTCATCCGGCCTGCTGGGCCGTGGTTGTGAAGGCCCGCTGAATTGTTGCTGCCCGTCTCCCTCGCAGCCGTTCCCCGTCGGGCGGAATTCCCGGCACGGCCCGTCCGCGGCCCATTCGGTGACGGCCCGGGAATTGGCCCGACGGGTATGCCGGGAGCGGCGTTAGACTGGGCGGTATCCGAGGGGAGACCGATGAGCGGCACCGGCAGTACCAGCAGCACGCCCGGCGAGGCGCGGCCGGCCGGGCTCCACGACCCCCGCCCGCTGACCGGCGAGCCGCTCTCCCTCGACCTGCTGAACACCCGCTGGTCCAGCCCCGTGAACGACCTGCTCACCGGCCTGGACGGCTACCGGATCTGGCTCGCCTCCGCAGGCCTCGCCGACCGCTGCCCGGCCGACGAGGCGGGCCTGGCGGCCACCCTCGCCGCCCGCAGCGCACTGGCGGCGCTCCTCGGGCCGCTCGTCGCCCACCAGCCCGGGCAGGGCCCCGGCGGGCCCCCCGTACCTGACCCCGGGGCGACGGCCGCGCTGAACGACGTGCTGCGCCGGGGCCGGATCCGCCGCGAGCTGGGCGCGGCCGGGCCGCAGGAGAGCGTCGAGGTGGACGGGCCCGAGTGGCTGGCCGGGTGGCTGGCCGCCGCCGACTGCCTCGACCTGCTCCGGCAGGGGCCGCACCGGATCAAGCAGTGCGCCGGCCACACCTGCATCCTGTACTTCTTCGACACCTCGCAGAACGGCCGCCGCCGGTGGTGCTCGATGGCCGCGTGCGGGAACCGGGCGAAGGCCGCCCGGCACTACGAGCGGGCCAAGGGCTGACGCCCCGGCCCGCCCGCCGGCGTCAGCCGTCCGACGGCGAGCCCAGCCACTGCGCCAGCGCGGCGCGCAGTTCGCCCCGGCTCGGGTCGACGGCGGCCCAGGCGGCGTACCCGTCCGGGCGCACCAGCAGGACGGTGTCGCGCAGTTTGCCGTGCGGGTCGGCCGGGGCGGCGGTGACCACGCGGTCGGCCCACGGGTCGGCGGCGGACAGCTCGTCGTTGCTGACCAGGACGAACCTCCCCGCGCGCAGGGCCTCGTAGAGCCGGCCCGGGCCGCCCGGCTGCTCGCCGGCCGGGTGCAGGCCGGTGAGCCGGAGGTCGGGAATGCGCCGCCCGGCCAGCGGGTGGGCGTCCTTCGCCGCCGGGTACCGGATGCCGAGCCCGGAGACCGTCCGGGCGCCCTGGGCGGCGACCGGGCCGAGGCTGTCGGCGAAGGCGGTCAGGGCGGAGCGCAGCGCCCGGGTGGGCGCCGAGCGGGCCAGGGCGAGCCGGACGAGGGCGCCGGAGGCGCGCAGGACGGCCCGGCCGACCGGGTGCCGCTCGGTCTGGTAGGTGTCGAGCAGGGCGTCGGGGGCCCAGCCGTGGACGGCGGCGACGAGCTTCCAGGACAGGTTGGCGGCGTCCTGGAGGCCGGTGTTCATGCCCTGGCCGCCGGCCGGGGAGTGGCAGTGCGCGGCGTCGCCGGCCAGGAAGACCCGGCCGGAGCGGTAGTTGGGGGCCTGGCGTTCGTCACTGTGGAAGCGGGACATCCAGCGGGCGTCGTGCAGCCCGTAGTCCTCGCCGAGGGCGCGGCGGGTGATGTCGGAGATCTCGCTCAGGCTGGTCGGCGCGCTGTCGGAGAGCCGGCGGGAGCGGTCCCAGGCGATCACCCGGTACCAGCCGTCGCCGAACGGGGCGAGGAACGCGAAGCCGTTCTCGTTGGCCCCGACGGTGAGCACCTCGTCCGGCGTGCGCTCCAGCCGGACGTCCGCCAGCAGCACGGAGTCCACCACGGACTCGCCGGGGAACGGGATGCCGAGCAGGTCGCGGACGGTGCTGTGGACGCCGTCGGCGCCGACCACGTACCGGGCCCGGTGGACGACGGCGGCGGCGCCCTCGCCGGCCTCGACCCGGACGCCCTCGGCGTCCTGCCGCAGGCCGGTCACCTCGGTGCCGCGCAGGATCGTCGCACCGGCCTTCAGCGCCCGCTCCTGGAGCAGCCGTTCGGTGTGGGACTGCGGGGTGATCAGGACGAACGGGAAGCGCGTCGGCAGGCCGCCCAGTTCGATCCGCAGCCGGCCGAAGAGTCGCAGCGAGGACAGCGGGCTGCCGGTGGCGATCAGTTCGTCGGCCAGGCCCCGGGCGTCGAACTGTTCGAGCGTGCGGGCGTGCACGGTGAACGCCCTGGTCAGGTCGGACTCGCCGGCGCGCTTCTCCAGCACCGTCACCCGCACTCCGGCGGTGGCCAGGTCACCGGCCAGCAGGAGCCCGGTCGGTCCTGCTCCGACGATCAGGACGTCGGAACTCTGCTGCTTCTCGGTCATACGTCAACTCCCGATGGGGGTGAGGGTGGGAACGAGTTCTCAGCCCGCTCTCAGACTCCCATCATCGCGGGCCCATCGTGGCCTGTGAATCTCCGAATCATGACTCAGCCCGCAACATCCGAGACCGTCCGCGCCGCCGGCCCGATCTCCGGCGACTCCCTCTCCGGGGTGCCCACCGCAGCCGTCGGGCCCTCGCGGGTCAGGACCAGGCTGGTCGAGGTGGTCGTCCCGGTCTACAACGAGGAGCACGTGCTGGAGCGGTGCGTGCGTCGGCTGCACGCCTACCTGGACGAGACCTTCCCCTACGACTACCGGATCACCGTCGCGGACAACGCCAGCATCGACGGCACCTGGGCCGTCGCGACCGCCCTGGCCGAGGAGATTCCGCAGGTCAGAGCCGTCCACCTGGATCTGAAGGGACGCGGCCGGGCGCTGCGGCAGGTCTGGGGCGACAGCGACGCGGACGTGGTGGCGTACATGGACGTCGACCTGTCGACCGGTCTGGAGGCGTTCCTGCCGCTGGTCGCGCCGCTGCTGTCCGGACACAGCGACCTGGCGATCGGCAGCCGGCTGCACCGCGGCTCGGCGGTGGTGCGCGGGCCCAAGCGGGAGTTCATCTCGCGGACGTACAACGTGCTGCTGCGGGCGACCATGGCGGCGAAGTTCTCGGACGCGCAGTGCGGTTTCAAGGCGGCCCGCACCGACGTGGTGCAGCGGCTGCTGTCCGAGGTGGAGGACAACGCCTGGTTCTTCGACACCGAACTGCTGCTGCTGGCCGAGCGGTCCGGCCTGCGGATCCACGAGGTGCCGGTGGACTGGGTGGACGACCCGGACAGCCGGGTGGACATCGTCCGGACCGTCCTGGACGACCTGAAGGGCATGGCGCGGGTGGCCCGCCGCAGCCTGTCCGGCGCCACCCGGCTGCCGGTGCCGCCCCGGGTGCAGCAGGCGCAGCTGCCGCCGGGCCTGGGCTGGCAGTTGGCGAGCTTCGCGGTGGTCGGCACGCTGTCCACGCTGGCGTACGTGCTGCTGTACCTGGGGATGCGTCAGCTGATGCCCGCACTGCTCGCGAACGCGCTGGCGCTGGGGCTGACGGCGGTGGCCAACACGGCTCTCAACCGGCGCTTCACCTTCGGCGTGACGGGCAGCCGGGACGCGCTGAAGCACCAGGTCGAGGGCGGGCTCGCGTTCCTGATCGGGCTGGGACTGAGCAGCGGTGCGATCGCCCTGCTGGGGCTGCTGCAACCGCAGGCCCGGCACGGCGCGGAGCTGGCCGCGCTGGTGGTGGCGAACGCGCTGGCCACCCTGGTGCGGTTCGTGCTGCTGCGGGTGTGGGTCTTCAACCCCGGGCGGGCCGCCCGGGGTTGAAGGCGCCGGAGGTCAGCTGTGGCGGCGGACCTCGACCGTGCGGAACCGGTTCGCGACGAAGGCCGCGTCGCAGTAGGCCGAGTTGGCGGCCGGGTTGGCGCCGGTGCCGTGCAGGTCGGAGAAGGCGGCGGTCTGGTTGGCGTAGACGCCGCCGGTGAGGTTGAGCGAGAGCGAGACCCCGGCGTCCAGCGCGGCCCCGACCAGCGCGGCCTCCACCTCCGGGTCGGTGGTGTAGGCGGCGGCCGTCATCGCGCCCCGGGTCCTCACGGTCTCGCGCAGCAGCTCGACGGCGGCCTCGGTGGACGCCACGGCGACCGCGAAGGAGACCGGGCCGAAGCACTCGGCGAGGAAGGTGGCCCGGTCGTCCGGCTTGTCGGCGTCGGCCTTCACCAGCGCGGGGGTGCGGACGGTCGCGCCCGGGAAGTCCGGTGAGGTGACCGCCCGCGGGGCGAGGGCGAGTTCGCCGAACTCGCCGCCGGCGGCCTGCACGGTGCGCTGCAGTACTCCGGGGTTGACCACGGCGCCGAGCACGGCGGCGGCCCGGGCGTCGTCCGCGAGCAGGCCCTCGATGGCGGCCGCGAGGTCGGTGACCACCTGGTCGTACGACTTGTCGCCCTGGTCGGTGCGGACGCCGGTGCGCGGGATCAGCAGGTTCTGCGGGGTGGTGCACATCTGGCCGCTGTACAGCGACAGCGAGAAGGCCAGGTTGGCCAGCATGCCCTTGTAGTCGTCGGTGGAGTCGACCACGACGGTGTTGACGCCGGCCTTCTCGGTGTACACCTGGGCCTGGCGGGCGTTGTCCTCCAGCCAGTCGCCGAAGGCGGTGGAGCCGGTGTAGTCGATCAGCTTCACCTCGGGGCGCACGGCCAGCACCTTGGCGACGGCCGCGCCCTCGTGCTCGGCCGCGAGGCAGACCAGGTTGGGGTCGAAGCCGGTCTCGGCGAGCACCTCGCGGGCGACCCGGACGGTCAGCGCCAGCGGCAGGACGGCCCGCGGGTGCGGCTTGACCAGCACCGGGTTGCCGGTGGCCAGCGAGGCGAACAGGCCGGGGTAGCCGTTCCAGGTGGGGAAGGTGTTGCAGCCGACCAGCAGCGCGAGGCCGCGCGGTACGACGGTGAAGTCCTTGGTCATCTCCAGCGGCTCGCGCTTGCCCTGCGGCTTCGTCCAGCCGGCCCGGCGGGGCAGCCGGGTCTGCTCGGCGTAGGCGTACGCGACGGCCTCCAGGCCGCGGTCCTGGGCGTGCGGGCCGCCGGCCTGGAAGGCCATCCCGTACGCCTGGCCGGTGGTGTGCATCACCGCGTGGGCGAACTCGTGCGAGCGGGCGTTGATCCGGGCCAGGATCTCCAGGCAGACGGCGGCGCGGGCGGCCGGGTCGGCGGCGGCCCAGGCGGGGCGGGCCGCGCCCAGCGCGTCGATCAGGGCGTCCGGCTCGGCGTGCGGGTAGGAGACGCCCAGTTCGATGCCGTACGGGGAGGCCTCGCCCGCGACCAGGTCGCCGTCGGTGGGCTGGCCCTCGACGTCGAACGGCCTGCCGAGCAGGGCCTCGAACGCGGCCCGGCCCTCGGCGGCGCCGTTCTCCCCGTACGCCTTGGGGAATTCGGGGTAGGGCGACCAGTAGTCGCGGGCGGTGATGGCGGTGAGCGCCCGGCTCAGGGTGTCCTGGTGGCGTTCGACGAGTTCGGCGACGAGGGGGTGGGTGACCGCAGCAGCCATGGCGCGCTCCTCGGAGGGGCGGACGGGACACGTCACAGAGTAACCGAACGATCGGTCGGCTCAAGAGGGCGGAGCATCCCGTTTCGCGGCCGCGGGCGGGCGGCGCCGGGTGCGGCCTACGGCACGCCGAGTTCGAAGAGGATGTAGCCCGCGAACCAGCCCGAGGCGATCGCGGCCGAGCCGAGCACCGTGGCCAGCACCGGCCAGCTCAGCTTGCGCAGCGCGATCGCCAGCGGCACGAACAGCGGGAAGACCGGCAGCAGGTACCGGGAGACGTTCCCGAAGATCTGCGCGCTGCCGAGCACCGTGACGAGCGTGACCAGGGTGTAGACGACCAGGACGGCCGGCGGCCGCAGCCGCAGCATCAGCACGATCAGGATCGGCAGGGCCAGCACGATCAGGACGGCCAGCATGTCCGGGACGGGGTACGCGAACGGGTAGTCGTAGCGGCCGAGCATCACGCCGCGCATCGCGTGCCAGTTGGTCAGGCCGTAGTCGAAGTAGTGCAGCCAGGCGTCGTGCTGGAGCTTGAAGTAGCCGCCCCAGTCGCCCATCCGCCAGCCGACCCAGCCGACGTAGCCGACCAGCCCCAGCGGTGCCATCAGCATCGCGGCCACCGGCCGCAGGACCCCGCTCTCGCGGCGGTACAGGTCGAGCAGGGCGGCGATGCCGACGGCCGCGATCAGCGCCGCCGCGGTCGGCCGGTTGAGGCCCGCGACCAGGGTGATCACGCCGGCCGCGATCCACCGCCTGGTCATCACGCAGTAGCAGGACCAGGCGGCCAGCGCCACGAACGTCGAGTCGGAGTAGACCGCCCACTCGGCGCCGGAGCCCGGGATGACCGCCCACAGGCCGGCCGCGATGACGCCGGCCCGGGTGCCCGCGAGCCGTTCGGCCACCGCGAAGATCCCGGCCGCGGCGAACAGCGAGGCGACGATCGACACCAGCATCCCGGCGCCGTACAGCCCGAGGCCGGTGACGTCCGAGACCAGCCGCATCAGCCCCGGGTAGAGCGGGAAGAACGCGGCCGAGTTCTGCTCGATCATGAACCCGCTGGTGGCGCCGGGGACGGCGATCAGCTGCGGGTGGTAGCCGAACTGCGCGACCTGCTGGTACCACCAGCCGTCCCAGGAGGCGAGCACGTCCCACGGCTGGGCACCGCCGCCGAAGCGGTGGTCCTTCTCCAGGTAGTCGCCGGAGAACTGCAGCAGCCGCATGAAGACCGTGAAGCCGACCAGCTTCAGCAGCGTGTAGCACCACACCGCGGGGCCGTAGCGGACCACCAGGGCGCGAGCGCGCTCACGGACGGTGTCCGGCGCCGCGGGCGCCTCACCGCTGCGCTGCTCGGGCACATCGGCGGTGACTGCCGGTGTCGTGCTCACTGGGCCCCACCCTGCTGCCGAGGACGATAGTGCGCCGAGTCTAGGGCACTGGTGCAGACCAGCTCCGGGAGACCGGCTCACCGGTTCACCCGCCTGCGGGCCCGGCCGACCCGTCCGGCTCCTTGAACACCCAGAGGCGCAGCAGGACGAAGCGCAGCATGGTCGCCGCCACGTTCGCCGCCACCAGCGCACCGATCTCCACCGTGGACGAAGCCTGCGGGTCGGTGCGGTCGACCACCTCCAGCGCGCCGCTGCTCAGCGCCAGCCCGGCGAGGAAGACCACCAGGCCCTGCAACTGGTGCCGGGCCGCACCCCGGGTGCCCCGCACCTTGAAGGTGAAGCGGCGGTTCGCGGCGGTGTTGCCGACGGCGGTGACCAACAGGGCGATCAGATTGGCGGCCTGCGGCCCGGTGGCCGGCTGGAGGAGGGCGTACAGCCCGAGGTAGGCGACCGTGCAGACCGCGCCGACGATCGCGAACACCGGCAGCTGCCGGCGGACCCGGAGGGCCGCGGGCGGGGCGGCGGCCGGCTCCTGCGAGGCGGCGACAGGTGCGGAGTCTGACGGCATCGGCTGCGAGAACCCCGGGGTCGAGGAGCGGGATCGGAGGATTGGTCTGCACCATTCGAGGAATTTCCAGACCGCAAACCGCCCAGGCGGCATCGCCGCAGTCTACGGTATGGCGTGGACGGCCGCCCTGGGAACCGCAGGTGCGGGCGCCGCACCCGCACCCCTCCCGACCTCTCCTCCACTGGGCCAGGACAACCGATGACCGCTGTGCACCCCGACCGGACCGAGCTCTCCGTCGTCATCCCGATGTACAACGAAGAGGACGTCCTCCCCGCGCTGGTGGGCCGCCTGCGCCCGGTCCTGGACGGAACCGGTGCCTCCTACGAGGTGGTCGCGGTCGACGACGGCAGCGCGGACAAGACCGCCGCCCTGCTGGAGGACCTGCGGGCGCACTGGCCCCAGCTGCGGATCATCCGGCTGCGCCGCAACTCCGGCCACCAGGCCGCGCTCACCGCGGGCCTGCACAGCGCCCTCGGGGACTACGTCGCCAGCATCGACGCCGACCTGCAGGACCCGCCGGAGAAGATCCCCGAGATGCTGGACCTCGCCCGCGCCCAGCAGCTGGACATCGTCTACGGCGTGCGCACCGACCGCTCCACCGACACCGGCTTCAAGCGCCGCACCGCCGGCGCCTACTACTGGCTGGTGCGCCGGATGGTCGGCAAGAACGTCCCCTCCCACGCGGGCGACTTCCGGCTGCTCAGCCGCGAGGCCGTGGACGCCCTCAAGACCCTGCCCGACCAGCAGCAGGTCTACCGGCTGCTGGTGCCCTGGCTCGGCTTCCCCAGCGGCCAGGTCACCTACACCCGCGACGAGCGCGCCGCCGGCGAGACGAAGTACCCGCTGCGCAAGATGGTCCGCCTCGCCATCGACAGCATCACCAGCTTCTCCGCCGCGCCGCTGCGCCTCGCCACCTGGCTGGGCGTCGTCAGCTTCTTCACCTGCCTGGCGATGCTGGTCTTCACCCTGACCACCTACGCGCTCGGCAACACCGTGCCGGGCTGGACGTCCCTGTTCACCGCGATGCTGTTCCTCGGCGGCGTGCAGCTGATCTGCTTCGGCCTGCTCGGTGAGTACATCGGGCGGATCTACACCGCCGTCCAGCAGCGGCCCACCTACTTCATCGCCGGCGACAGCGGCCGGGGCCCGGCCCAGGCCGTCGTGGACGTGACGGCGGCCGCCCCGGCGGCGGACGGCGGCGAGCGGGTGCCCGAGCCCCGGCCCAGGAGCGGGCAACTCCCCCCGGCCTGACCGGTCGCACGGCCGCCGGGGATACTCGGAGGATGGCCGATCACACCACCCGCACCGCCTACACCGTGGAGTCGTTGCTCGCGGTGACCGTCGACGTGTTCAACGAGCGGGGCTATGACGGCACCTCGATGGAGGACCTCTCCCGGGCCGCCGGAATCTCCAAGTCGTCCATCTACCACCACGTGCGCGGCAAGGAGGAACTGCTCCGCCTCGCCGTCGGGCGAGCCCTGGACGGCCTCTTCGGCATCCTCGCCGAGCCGGCCGCGACCGGTGGCACGGCCGTCGCCCGGCTGGAGCACGTGGTGCGCCGCACGGCGGAGGTGCTGCTCGCCGAGCTCCCGTACGTGACGCTGCTGCTGCGGGTGCGCGGCAACACGGCCACCGAGCAGTGGGCACTGGAGCGTCGCCGGGAGTTCGACCACCGGGTCGCCGAGCTGGTGCGGGCCGCCGTCGCCGACGGCGAGCTGCGCTCGGACGTCGAGCCGCGACTCGCCACCCGGCTGCTCTTCGGCATGATCAACTCGATCGTGGAGTGGTACCGGCCCGGCACCAAGGCCGCCGACGGGGTCGCGGACGCCGTGGTGCGGCTGGCCTTCGACGGCCTGCGGGCCGCCTGATCGGGCTCGCTCGCAGGTCACGGACCCGGGGAGCCTGTGCCCGGGGATCAGTCCGGCGGGACGCGGTCGCGCTCCTCGAAGACCAGCAGGGTCTGGGTGCCGAGTACCTGAGGGATCGACTGGATGCGTCCCAGGACCAGCTCGCGCAGCGCCCGGTTGTCGGCGGTGTGCACCAGCAGCAGGACGTCGAACTCGCCGCCGACCAGTGCGATGTGGGCCACTCCGGGCAGCTCCAGCAGCTGGTCGCGGACCGTCCGCCAGGAGTTCTGGACGATTTTCAGGGTGATGTACGCGGACGCGCCCTGCCCGGCCCGCTCGTGGTCGACCCGGGCGGTGAAGCCGCGGATGACGCCGTCGTCCACCATCCGCGAGATCCGCGCGTAGGCGTTCGCCCGGGAGACGTGCACCCGCTCGGCGACCGAGCGGATCGACGCCCGGCCGTCCTGCTGGAGCAGCCGCAGGATCGAGCGGTCGACCCGGTCCAGCCCCGGGGGCGGCTCCTTGGCTCTGGACAACTGTTCAGCGGACATGGCCCCCCACCCCTCGGTTATGGACGCGCTGCCTCCAGTCGACCCCCGTGGCGGCCGATTGTCCACCACTTCGCCGGGACTGTGGTCAGAATGAACAGACGACCGAACAATCGGTAGGGAGGAGTACCGCACCGACCAGGTGGCAGACCCTCGCGCGCACGGCACCACCCGCTGCCATCGCAGTCTCCTCCCCCACCCCTTGGAGGTGCCCGAGATGACCGTTCTCGATCACAGACACCACACGTCCGTGCCGGGCTGGCTGCCCGGGGCCACCGCCCCGCGCACCGACCCCGCGCCGCTGCTCCCGGACGCCTCCCCCGTACGGGTGCTCGGCACCCCCGCCCTCGACACGTACGACCCGGCGGTGCTGCGCGAGCTGTACCGGCGCCTGGTCGTCGGCCGCCGCTACAACCAGCAGGCCACCGTCCTCACCAAGCAGGGCCGGCTCGCCGTCTACCCGGCCTCGACCGGCCAGGAGGCCTGCCAGGTCGCCGCCGCGATGGCCCTGGGCCGCGCGGACTGGCTGTTCCCCAGCTACCGCGACACCCTCGCGGTGGTCTCCCGGGGCGTCGACCCGCTGGAGGCGCTCACCCTGCTGCGCGGCAACGCCCACACCGGCTACGACCCGCGGGCCGTCCGGACGGCGCCGCTCTGCACCCCGCTGGCCACCCAGGCCCCGCACGCCGTCGGGCTGGCCCACGCCGCCCGCCTCGGCGGCGAGCCGCTGGTCGCACTCGCCATGCTCGGCGACGGCGGCACCAGCGAGGGGGACTTCCACGAGGCGCTGAACTTCGCCGCCGTGCTCCAGGCCCCGGTGGTCTTCCTGGTGCAGAACAACGGCTACGCGATCTCCGTACCGCTCACCCGGCAGTCCGCGGCGCCGACGCTGGCCCACAAGGCCGTCGGCTACGGCATGCCCGGCCGCCTGGTGGACGGCAACGACGCGCCCGCCGTCCACTCGGTGCTCACCGAGGCCGTCGAGCGGGCCCGGGCCGGCGGCGGCCCGACCCTGGTGGAGGCGCTCACCTACCGCCTGGAGGCGCACACCAACGCGGACGACGCCACCCGCTACCGCGAGGACGACGAGGTCGCCGCCTGGCGCGAGCGCGATCCCGTCCTGCTGATGGAACGCCACCTGCGTGCGGCCGGACTGCTCGACGACGAGCTGGTGCGGGCGGCGGCCGAGGAGGCCGAGGCGCTCGCCGCCCGGATGCGGGCCGAGTTCCACACCGACGCCGAACTCGACCCGATGTCGCTGTTCGCCCATGTCTACGCCGAGCCGACCCAGCAGCTGCGCGAGCAGGCCGCCCAGCTGTCCGCCGAGCTGGCGGCCGAGCGCGCGGCCGAGGCAGGGGTGCGGCACTCATGAGCACCGCCACCGCGGCCCGTACCGGGTCGACCATGGCCCAGGCCCTGAACACCGCGCTGCGGGACGCCATGCGCGAGGACGGCTCCGTGCACGTGCTCGGCGAGGACGTCGGCGCGCTCGGCGGCGTGTTCCGGATCACCGACGGCCTGACCGCCGAGTTCGGCCCCGACCGCTGCCTGGACACCCCGCTCGCCGAGGCCGGCATCCTCGGCACCGCCGTCGGCATGGCGATGTACGGGCTGCGCCCGGTCGTCGAGATGCAGTTCGACGCGTTCGCCTACCCGGCGATGGAGCAACTCGTCTCGCACGTCGCCAAGATGCGCAACCGCACGGCGGGGAGACTGCCGCTGCCGATCACCATCCGGATCCCCTACGGCGGCGGGATCGGCGGCGTCGAGCACCACAGCGACTCCTCCGAGGCGTACTACGCGCACACCCCCGGGCTGCACGTCGTCACGCCCGCCACCGTCGCCGACGCGTACGGCCTGCTGCGGGCCTCGATCGCCTCCGACGACCCGGTGGTCTTCCTGGAGCCCAAGCGGCTCTACTGGGGCCGGGAGGAGTTCGACCCGGCCGCGCCGGTCGAGCCGATCGGACGGGCGGTGCTGCGGCGCACCGGCACCTCCGCCGTGCTGGTCACCTACGGCCCGTCGCTGCCGGTCTGCCTGGAGGCGGCCGAGGCGGCGAAGGCGGAGGGCTGGGACCTCGCGGTGCTGGACCTGCGCAGCCTGGTGCCGTTCGACCAGGAGACGGCCTGCCGGGTGGTGCGCTCGCTCGGCCGGGCCGTCGTCGTGCACGAGGCGGGCGGGTTCGGCGGGGCCGGCGCGGAGATCGCCGCCCGGCTCACCGAGAACTGCTTCCACCACCTGGCCGCCCCCGTGCTGCGGGTCACCGGCTTCGACATCCCGTACCCGCCGCCGATGCTGGAGCACCACCATCTGCCCGGCGTGGACCGGATCCTGGACGCCGTCGCCCGGCTGCAGTGGGAGGACTGAGGATGATGCCCGTGGTGCGCGAGTTCACCCTGCCCGACCTCGGGGAGGGGCTGACCGGGGCCGAGGTGGTCCGCTGGATGGTCGAGGTCGGCGACGTGATCGCCGTCGACCAGGCGGTGGTCGAGGTGGAGACGGCGAAGGCCGTGGTCGAAGTCCCCTGCCCGTACGGCGGGGTGGTCACCGCCCGGTACGGCGAGCCGGGGCAGGAGGTGCCGGTCGGGGCGGCGCTGGTCACCGTCGCCGTCTCGCCCGCGGTGGGAAGCACGCCGGAGCCGGCCCGCTCGGGCAACGTCCTGGTGGGGTACGGGACGTCGGAGTCCGGCAAGGGATCCCGGCGGGCCCGGATCAGGCCCGGCGGTGCCCCGGTGGCAGGCTCCGCCGGCGGCCCCGTGGTCGCACCTGCTCCGGTGGCTCCGGCCGTCGTCGCGGTGATCTCGCCGCTCGTCCGCCGCAGCGCCCGGGAGCACGGCATCGACCTGGCCGCACTGCGCGGCAGCGGGCCCGACGGCCTGATCCTGCGGGCCGACGTGGACCGCGCGGTGGCGGCCGCCGCCGCACCCGCCGCAACCGCCGTGCCCGCCGCCGCGGAGGACGGCGCCGTACCGCTGCGCGGCCTGCGCCGGACGATCGCCGACAAGCTGACCCTCAGCCACCGGGAGATCCCGGCGGCGACCTGCTGGGTCGACGCCGACGCCACCGAACTGCTCGCCCTGCGGGAGCAGGTGAACCGGCACGACGGGCCGAGGATCGGCCTGCTGGCGCTGTTCGCCAGGATCTGCACCGCCGCGCTGGCCCGGTATCCGGAGCTGAACGCGAGCGTGCTGGGCGACGCCTCCGGGGCCGCCACCGCACTGCGCCGGCACAGCGCCGTGCACCTGGGCTTCGCGGCGCAGAGCGAGCGCGGCCTGGTCGTCCCGGTCGTCCGGGACGCGCACCTGCTGAACACCGGCGAACTCGGCGCGGAGCTGACCCGGTTGACGGAGGCCGCCCGTACCGGGGCGCTCACCCCGGCCGAGCTCACCGGCGGGACGTTCACGCTGAACAACTACGGCGTCTTCGGCGTGGACGGCTCCACCCCGCTGCTCAACCACCCCGAGGCGGCGATGCTCGGGGTCGGCCGGATCGTGGCCAGACCGTGGGTGCACGAGGGCGCTCTGGCCGTCCGTCAGGTGACCCAGCTGTCCTTCACCTTCGACCACCGGGTCTGCGACGGCGGCACGGCGGGCGGGTTCCTGCGCTTCGTCGCGGACTGCGTCGAGCAGCCGGGGATGCTGGTGCGCCAGCTCTGAGGCGCGCCCGGCCGCACCGGCTGTCGCCTTGCGTGGTGCGGCCGCCACGCAGGGCGACAGTCACAGGTCGGGGGAGCGTAGCGCGTGGACGGGCCGGGTGTCCGGGCTTTCGCGTGACTTGTCGGATGAGCTGTGCGCCCGTGCCACGCTACCGAAGGCTTCAGCAGGGAAAAGCCAGGTGGTGCAGGGACGGCCGGAGGCGAAACGATTCTCTTGAGTACTCGTCAAGTTGCGGTGAAGTCGCGCAGGGCGCTCCTGGTCCGGGCCGGGCACGGATTGGCGGCTGCCTCGGCCGTACCGGGCCTGCCGGCGGTGGAGCCGGAACCGGAACGGGAACCGGAGGCGGAGGCGGAGGCGGAGGCGGAGTCCGGGAGGGTGCCCGCACCGGCGCCCGCACCGGCGCCCGTTCCCGTACCTGAGCCCGTACCGGAGCCCGTGCTCGTGATCCCGGCGATGCCGGCCGAGCCGCCGGCGGTGCCCGCGCCGCCGCCCGGGCCGCCGGCGGCCGGGCCGGTGCCCGCGATGGAGCCGCTGTTCACCCACGCGCCTGGTCTCAACTGGGCCGGCCCGGGTGACGACTGGAGCCGGGCCTGGTCGGTGCCGGCGGTCGGGGAGCCCGGTCCGGCCGGGCCCCCGGCGCTGCCCCGGGCGGGCTCGGGGCCGGTTGTCGCCGACGGCGCCGAGCTGCCGCCGACCGCTCATGACATCGCGCTGATCCGGGCCAGTCTGGCGGTCGTCGAGCCGGTCGCGGACAAGGCCACCGCGCACTTCTACGCGCTGATCTTCCTGCACCACCCCGAGGTCCGCTCGCTCTTCCCGGCGGCCATGGACGTCCAGCGCGACCGCCTGTTCCGCGCCCTGCTGCAGGCCGCCCGCAGCGCGGACGACCCGGCCGGGCTGACCGAGTACCTGACCGCGCTGGGCCGGGGGCACCGCAAGTACGGCACGCTGGCCGGGCACTACGGCCCGGTGGGGGAGTGCCTGGTGGCGGCGCTGGCCAGGTTCGCGGGCGCCCGCTGGGACGGCGAGACCGAGCTGGCGTGGCGGCGCGCGTACCGGCTGATCTCCACGATCATGATCGACGCGGCCGAGGGGGCCGCGAGGAGCGCGCCGCCCTGGTGGCAGGGCGAGGTGGTGGCGCACGAGCTGCGGACCCGCGACATCGCGGTGCTCACGGTCCGCCCCGACCAGGCGTACCCGTTCCGGGCCGGGCAGTACACGACCCTGGAGACGCCCTGGTGGCCCCGGGTCTGGCGGCACTTCTCGTTCGCGTCGGCGCCCCGGCCGGACGGGCTGCTGACCTTCCACGTCAAGGCCGTCCAGGCGGGCTGGGTCAGCAACGCGCTGGTGCACCGGGCGGCGCCCGGCGACGTGCTCCGGCTGGGGCCGCCCGCCGGTTCGATGGTGGTGGACCACGAGGCCGGCGCCGACCTGCTCTGCCTCGGCGGCGGTACCGGCATCGCGCCGGTCTGCGCACTGGTGGAGGAGGTCGCCGAGCGGGGCGCGGCCGGCCGCTCGGTGGAGGTGTTCTACGGGGCCCGGCAGGCGGCGGAGCTGTACGCGCTGGAGGCGCTGCGCCGGTTCGCGCAGCGGAACCCCTGGCTGTCGGTGCGCCCGGTGCTGTCGGGGCCGGGGGCGTTCATGGGCGGCCCGGCCGGGGGCGGCCCCGGGCCGGGCGGGGCCCTGCCGGGCGAGCTGCCGGAGGTGGTGGCCAGGTTCGGTCCGTGGTCGGGCCGGGAGGCGTACCTGAGCGGCCCGCCCGCGATGGTGCGGCGCGGGGTGGGCGTGCTGCTGCGGGCCGGGGTGCCGCAGGAGCGGATCCGGCACGACCTGGTCGGCGACCTGGCGGGCGGGTAGCCCGCCGGGGCCGCGCCTCAGCCGAGGTCGGGGGCGAGCATCGCCCGGACGCCCTCGATGTTGGCGGCCAGGTACGCCCGCAGGCTCGGCGGCACCACGTTGACCGAGGTGACGCCTTCACGGGTGAACGGCAGCCGGACGATCTCGTACTCCCCCTGCGGCTCGTCGACCTCGGGCCCGTGCCGCAGCGACGGGTCCATCGCGGCGAGCCGGCAGACGAAGAAGTGCTGCACCTTGACGCCGTGCGGGTGGGCGGGCGCGGCGTCGTTGTGCTCCGCGTGGGACACCGTGTCGACGAAGGCGGGGACGACGTCGACGACCTTGCCGCCGAGCTCCTCGTCCACCTCGCGGTGCAGGGCCTCGACCACCGTGCGGTCCTCCGGCTCCACGCCGCCGCCCGGGGTGATCCAGTACGGGTGGCTGCCCGGCCTGGTCCGTTTGATCAGGACGATGGAGGCGGGCCCGTGCGGCTCGTCCGGGTCGAGCTCCAGCAGGATCGCCCTGGCGGTGCGCTTGACGACGGGACGCGGCGGGTTGGCCATGGCCACCTCCGGGACTGGAGCGTTGTGCGGGAGTCTCCCGCAGGGTGGGCGGGGTGAAACGCGCGGCTGCCCGGGTGCGTCCGTTCGGGCAGGGGGACAAACAGCAGTGGATCTTGAATGCTTAGGCATTCATCGCACAGATGTTTTATATCAAAGCTGATATTTGAGCTGAACCTTTGATTCAAAGGTTTTTGGGTCGTGACACGCATGAGAGTAATTGCGGCACGGCGCTCCCTGTGCTGCAATGAGCGACTATCGGGCAAAACGGAGCTGTGCACTCCGCATGTCCGCCTGTGCAATGACTCGGGCTGGGGGCTGGGTGTGGCCATGGAGCAGATCGCAGAGCCGTCGAATACCGTCCGGATCGGCAGGGCGGCCCGGGCGGCCCCGCCGAAGGCACCGCCGAAGAAGGACGCGCAGCCCACTCTGATCGCGTCCGTCCAGCGTGCGCTGCGCCTGCTCGAAGCCGTCGGGGGATTCCTGCAGGGCGCCACCGCCAAACAGCTCGCCCGCGCGGCCGGGCTTCCACTGGGTACTACGTACCACCTCCTTCGTACCCTGACCCACGAGGGCTACCTCCGCCGGGCCGACGGCAAGTTCTACTACGGCGACTCCGTCGACGGAATCAGCCGGGCCGAGGACCGGCAGGCGGAGCGGAGCGACCTGCGGGCCCGGATGGAACAGCTCCGGGACGAGCTGGGTGCGGCCGTCTACCTCGCCGTCTACGAGGAGGGCGAGGTCCGGGTGGTGGACGTCGCCTCCGGCCCGAACCAGCCGGCCGTCGAGATCTGGGCCGACCTGCGGGCCACCGCGCACGCCCACGCGATCGGCCAGTGCCTGCTCGGGCAGCTCTCCGAGGAGGCCCGGCGCGACCACCTGGACCGCCACCCGCCGGTCGGGCTGACCCCGTCGACCGTCGCCGACCCGTCGGCCGTCCTGCGGCTGCTCTCCGCCGTCCGCCCGGCCGTCCCGGTGGTCGAACACCAGCAGTACGCGCTGGGCACGGTCTGCGCGGCCGTCCCGATCACCGTCGGCTCCCTGGTGGCCACCATGGCACTGTCGCTCCCGCTGGAGCAGACGGGCCGGCTGCGGGCCGCGGCGGCCCAGCTGCGGGTGAAGGTCGGCGCCATGTCGCCTTCGTTCGCCCTCTGACGGCCGTCCGGAGCCGCGGCGCGACTCCTCGGCGGTGGTCACTCTTCGTGCTCGTTCACCATTTGAAAAAGCACACCTTGTCCACTACCTCCCCAAACGTGGACGATGAGGTTTGAACGGGGGATCGAGGCGAAAACAACAGGAATGGCAGGACTTTTCCGAGTCCGCAGCCGCACTCCCTCCCCCAGCCGTCCGGCGGGGGACCCGCCGACGGCGGGGGAGTGCCCACCCGGGGCACACCGTTCCTACACAGCGAACTGCATTGTCCGGCCATCGGTGGACCAGTCAGCACGCACAGCCGGGCAGAACGAGAGGTACTGGCGCATGCACAGCACAGTCCAGGGCCACGTGGTCATGAACCTCGTGGTCTCGAACGAGCTCTCCTTCCGCATCGTGGTCGATCTCGAGTACGACCCCATCGACCCCTACGCGGTCCGCTTCACGTTCCACCTGCCCGGTGACGAGCCGGTGACCTGGGTCTTCGCCCGTGAGCTGCTGCTCGACGGGATCAGCCGCCCGACCGGCGAGGGCGATGTGCACATCCACCCCATCGGTGGTGAGGAGCTCTCCGACGTCTGCATCGTGCTGCACTCGCCCGAGGGCGACGCGCTGCTGCGGGCGTCGGCGCCGCCGCTGATCGCCTTCCTGACCCGCACCGACCGGCTGGTGCCGATGGGCGAGGAGCTCACCGGCGGCGAGCTGGACGCGCAGCTCGCCGACATCCTCAGCCGGGGGTGCGAGAACAACGCGGGCTGACCGGGGCCGCAGCCGGTGCTGCGGGGACGACGGACGGTCGACGGAGAGTGACGCAATCGCGAATGGGGCCCGCAACCGGTATCCGAACCGGTGGTGGGCCCCATCGCGTTGCCGTCCTCGGCGCCGGCCCGGGGCCGGCCCGCCTCAGTCGTCGAGGGCCAGGCTGAGGCCCCAGGAGATCAGGCTGATGATCAGCGAGCCGAGCAGCGCCGCCCAGAACCCGTCCACGTGGAAGTCCAGGTCGAGCTTGTCCGAGGCCCACGAGGTCAGCCACAGCATCAGGGCGTTGATCACGAAGGTGATCAGGCCGAGGGTCAGGATGAACAGAGGAAGCGAGAACAGCTTCACGAACGGCTTGATCAGCCAGTTCACCACCCCGAAGATCAGGGCGACGGCGATCACGGTGAGCGTCGTGTCGCCCCAGCCGGTCCCCGACAGGGTGATCCCGCTGACGATCCAGGCGGCCACCCAGATGGCGGCCGCGTTGATAAGTGTCTTGATGACGAAACCCTTCATGGCGCGATCGTCGCAGGCCGGTCGGGCGGGCGGAAGCTCCCCTGGGACATGTTGTTGTTGAATGCGGGTGGCGCCGCGCCAGGTGGCGCCCCCGTGCCGGCCCGCAGGGCCCCGGAGTCAAGGAGAGCAGCCCCGATGAAGGTGTTCCGGCTGGACCAGCTCGACGCGGAGCGCGCCGCCAACGAGGGCGCGTACCTTCGCTTCCTGAAGGAGCGCCAGATGTCCGCCGGGCTGTACGCGCTCTCCCCCGGCGACACCGACCCGCAGACCGCGCACGCCCAGGACGAGATCTACCAGGTGATCAGCGGCCGGGCCGAGCTGACCGTCGGCGCCGAGACCACCACCGTCGGCCGCGGCACCGTCGTGTACGTACCGGCCGGGGTGCCGCACCGCTTCCACCACATCACCGAGGAGCTGCGCGTCCTGGTGGTGTTCTCCCCGCCGGAGGACTGACGGGGCGGCCCGGGTAGGGTCGGGCCCGGACCGATCCGTGATCACCGCGGGAGCCCGCGGCAGCGGGCTGAGAGGGCGCTGGACGGCACGTACGGCAGGTCTGCCGGCGGCCGGCGGCCGCGCCGACCGCCAGAACCTGGCCGCGACGGGGGAGCCTCCCCGTCCGGGACAGGGAGGGAGCAGCCTCATGACCCCCAGCACCACGACCCCCGCCGGCACGACCCCCGGCCCCTCGGCCTCCGCCCTCAGCACCGACGCCCGCCCGGCCGCGCCCGGCCTGACCGAGGAGCTGTGGGCGTCGATCGAGCCGGTCTACGCGAAGATCCTCGAACACCCCTTCCTCGCCGGCCTCACCGACGGGACGCTGCCGCGCGCCGCCTTCCGGCACTTCGTCGTCCAGGACTCGCACTACCTGCGCGACTACGCCCGCGCGCTCGCCGTCTGCGCCGCCAAGGCGCCCGGGGAGGAGGACGTCCGGGCGTTCGCCGACGACGCGGTCGGCGCGCTCGCCGCCGAGCAGGGCATGCACGCCGAGTTCATGGACGCCTTCGGCGACAGCGCCGCGCAGGCCGCGGCCGAGCCCGTCCTGCCGACCACCCGGGCGTACACCAGCTACCTGCTGGCGACCGTCTACGGCGGATCGTTCGCCGAGGCCGTCGCCGCCGTCCTGCCCTGCTACTGGATCTACGCCCGGGTCGGCGAGCAGCTGCTCGCCAAGTCCTCCCCCGACCCGCTCTACGCGAAGTGGATCGCCACCTACGGCGACGAGGCGTTCCAGGCCGTCGTCCGCCGGGTGCTGGCGCTGACCGACCGGCTCGGCGAGGAGATCTCGCCGGCCGAGCGGCGGCGGGTGGTCGAGCACTTCGGCACCACCTCGCGCTACGAGTGGATGTTCTGGGACGCCGCCTGGCGCGGGGAGACCTGGCCGGTCTGAGCACCGTTTCCCGGGGTCGTCCCCGGGGGGCGGACTCGGGGTGATCTCCGGGTTCTCTCGGGGCCGGGACCCCTTCGTCCCACTGCTCGGCACCCGTACGATCGAAGTACCGAAGCAGACGGGATGCGGCAACCAGACAGGCAGCCGGCCCGAGGGGAGAGAAGGAACGGACATGGCTGACCTCTGGAAGTCGCTGCCCTCCTGGGTGCGCAACATCGTCGTCCCGATCATCGTGCTGGTGCTGGCCTGGAACATCGTGTGGTTCGTGCTCGGTGTGGTGGGCGCCCTGATCAGCCTGCTCGTCAAGGCCCTGGTGGTGGTCGGCATCGCCGCCGCCGTGGTGATCCTGGTGAAGAAGGCCGCCCGGAGCTGACGCCCGGAGCGACGTTCGGGGCTGACGCCCGGACAGGACGCCCGCACCCCTCGCCGGGGTGCGGGCGTCCTGTCGTTGCGCCGGCTGTCGCTGCGCCGGCTACCGGCCGGCCGGTAGCAGTCCGGAGCCGAGGTCCCGGCGGGGCCGCCAGCCGGTGGCGCGGGCCCGCGAGGTGTCCAGCACGACGCTGCGGGCCAGCTGGTCGACCGCGTACGGGGTGAGGCCGGGCAGCCGGCCGGTGCGGGCCGCCAGTTCGGCGAGCCGCACCGGCAGGTGGCCGATCCGCACGCTCCGGCCGGACGACCGCAGCACCTGGCGGACGGCCGCGTCCCGCCGGTACGGGTGGGCGTCGGCGATGTTGTAGGCGCCGGGCGGCCAGCCGGCCGCGGCCAGGCAGGCGTCGGCGAGGTTCTGCACGGCCGTCAGGCTGAGCGGCACGTCCGGGCCCGGGAGCAGCAGCAGCCTGTGCCTGACCCGCTCCAGCAGCCGGGGCAGGAGGTGCGGATCCCCCGGTCCGTACACCGCGCGCGGGCGCAGCACGACGGCGCCCGCCGCGAGTGCGAGCCGCTCGCCCACCGCCTTGCTGCGGCCGTACGCGTTGAGGTGTCCGCCGGCGGTGGGGTGGTCCTCGCGGACGAGTGAGCGGTCCCGGCGCGGGTCGTACACGCTGGCGCTGCTCACCCAGACCACCGGGCGGCCGGCCGCCGCCGCCAGCAGCCGGGCGGTTCCCTCGACGTTCACGGCGTACTGCAGGGCCTCGGCCGGGGAGCCCGGGGCCGGGTCGCCGACCGCGGCCGCGCAGTGCACCACCAGGTCGGCGCCGGCCAGATCGGGGTGGCCGGCGGTGGCGTCCCAGTGGATGTGCCGGCCGACCGGGCCGGGGCTGCGGCCCACGCAGAGCACCTCGTCGCCCCGGGCGGCGGCCGACCGGGCCACCTCCGAGCCGCAGAAGCCGCTCGCGCCGGTGACGGCTATCCGCATCGCGGTGCGTCCCCCTTCGCGACGTGCAGTTCGGCCCAGCCGGGCAGGGCGGAGCGGCGGTCGGGCCGGGCCCGGACGACGACCGGCCGGTGCGGGGCGAGGGCCAGCAGGAAGTCGGCGAGCAGGGCGCGGGCCAGACCGGCCCCGGGGCAGGCGTGCGGGCCGGCGCCGAACACGGCCTGCGCGGCGGCGGCCGGGTCGGCGGGGGCGTCGCGGTGCGACTCGGCGGCGTGCCGGGCGACCAGCACGAGGCGGTCGCCGCGGGCGATCGGACAGCCGGCGACCGTGGCGCCGGCGGCGGCGACGCGCGGCAGGATCGGTGAGGCGGCGGTCAACCGGAGGAGTTCTGAGGCGAGTTCGGGCGCGGCGGCGGGCGTGAGCCGGTGCCAGAGGCCCGCGTCGGCGCACCAGGCGGCGGCGCGCGGCAGGGCGGCCACCGTGGTGTTGACGGCCGCGACCGCGAGCATCGCGTCCAGGCTGTCGGGGAGCAGGGCGGTGAGCCGGCCGGCGGCCTCGCTCGCCGCCGTGCTCGCGGCCGCCGACGAGCCGGGCCGGCGCGGGCCCGGCAGGTGGTCGCGGGCGGTGGCCGCCGCGGCCTCGGCGGCGGCCCCGGCCAGGGTGAGCGGATCGGCCGTGCTGCCGGTCAGGGCGGCGGTGGTCAGCCCCGCCAACTCGGCCGCGAGCGGTACGAGATCGAGCGTGCCGCCGTGGTCGAGCGGGCCCAGCCGGGCGGCCAGCGCGTCCTGCCAGAGCGGGCGCAGCCGGGCCACCGCGGTGCTGTTGAGGTCGGCGGCGAGCCGGCGGCGGGCGGTCCGGTGGCCCGCGCCGTCCTGGTCGAAGAGCAGCCCGCCGTCGGTGAGCCCGGCAGCGGCCCCGCCGGTGGTGCCGGCGGCGGTGCGGTCCAGGGGGACGCGGGTCAGCACCTCGCGGTAGGCGTCCGGGCCGTGCACCAGCACGGTGCGGCCGATCCGCAGCACGGGGCGGCGGCGGGTCGCCGCGAGCAGGGCGAACAGGGCGGGGTGGCTGCGCAGGTAGACCCGCCGGTCGCGGCGCCGGGCGGCCCGGGCGGAGGGGGCGGTCACCGGGACAGCTCCGCCGCGCAGAGACGGGACGCGGCGCCGCGGTCGGGCTTGCGGGAGCGTCCGGCCAGCGGCACGTCGGCGAACAGCAGGGCGTCCGGGCGGGCGCTGCCCATCCGGGCGAGCGGCTCCTGGAGGGCGGTGCGCAGCCGGGCGTGGTCGGTGCCGGAACGGGGCTGGACGAGGGCGACCAGGCGTTCGTCCCCGTCCCCGTCCGGCACGCCGACCAGCACGGCCAGCTCCACGCCGGGCAGGTGCAGGGCGGGTTCGTACAGGCCCGGGTAGATGTTCTCGGCCCGGCGCAGCACCATGTCCTTGCAGCGGCCGGCCAGGGCGATCCGGCCGTCGGGGGTGAGGGTGGCCCGGTCACCGGTGCGCACCCACGGGTCGGGCTCCTCGCCCAGGTAGCGGTGGCGGGCGCCGGGCCCGGTGAGCAGCAGTTCGCCGCCGTCGGAGAGCCGTGCCCGCACGCCCGGCAGCGGGTGGCCCACCAGGTCGCCGTCGCCGGTGAAGGCGGCCTTCTCGGCCTCCTCGACGGCTGCGGCGGGGAAGAGCTCGGTCAGCGCGTACACGCTCCAGGCCTGGTCGGCGCCGGCCTGCTTGACCCGGCCGAGCAGGTCGGCGCCGGCCGGGGCGGAGCCCGTCCAGACCCGGCCGGTGAAGCCGGCGCCGGCGGCCAGTGCGGCGCGCAGCTGCGGTGGCGTCAGGTAGGTCTCGGCGGGTGCCAGGCGGCGGAGCTGACGGGCCAGCGTGGTGGGGGTGCGGGCCGGCAGGGCGACGGTCGCGCCGGCCGCCAGGGCGGGGACGAGGACGAAGAAGGTGCCGCCGAGGACGGTCGACCCGGGCTGCGGGCGGACGAGTCCGGCGACGGTGCGCAGGCCGGCGGCCAGGCCGGCCCGGCTGTGCACGACGGCGCGCGGGCTGGACGTGGTGCCGGAAGTGAAGACGATCACGGCGTCCGCGTCGGGCCCCGGGTCGGCGGCCCTCGGCGGCCGGGCGCCCGCCGCGGCCGCCAGCCGGGGCGCGGTTCCGGGCCAGCGCCGCCCCAGGGTCGCCACCGGCCCGAGGTCGGCGAGCGGGGGCAGCGCGAGGTGGGCGCGGCGGGCGAGCGGCCCGGCCCAGCCGGCCACGGCCTGCGCGGCGGCGTCCGCGAGGATCAGGTCGGGCCGGGCCAGCGACAGCCGGGCCCGCAGGACGTCCGGGCCCGCGGTGGGGTCGAGCACCGCGATCCGCAGGCCCAGGTGGTGGGCGGCCAGCAGGACGGCCAGTGCGCGCGGGCCGGGGCGGACGGCCACGCCGAGGGTGCCGCCCGCGGTGAGGCCGCGCCGGTGCAGCGCGGCGGCGTAGGCCTCGGTGAGGTCGGCGAGTTCGCCGCGGCGGATCTGCACCCGGACGGCGCCCGCCCGGGTGTGCCGCAGGGCGGCGGGGCGGTCCGCGGTGGCGCGCAGCGCCGGGAGGAGGGTGTCCAGCACGGGGTCGGTCCTTTCGGTGCGCTCGCTGTGCGGCCCGGCGCCGGTTCAGCGCGGGTCGGTGGTGTGCCGGCCGCTGCCCCGGTCCAGGTACCAGCGGGCGGTGGTGAGCACGCCGTACGCCTTCAGCCGCCGGGTCGAGTTGTGGACGGTCATCGCGCGGCAGTGGCTGATCGCGGTGGTGTGCCGGCGGACCCTGTTGAGGAAGGCGCGGTCGGTGGGGGACGGGCGGCGGGGCATGCCGCCGACGGCCAGGTACAGCCCGGCGGTGATCGCCATGTTGTTGCCGGCGTGCATCCGGTACGGGGCGAGGTACCCGTGCCGGCGGTGGTGGGCCGGGCGGATCCGGCCGAAGCCGGCGGCGGTCGCGACCAGCACCCGGAACGCGGCCCGGCCGAGCGGGCCCTGCTCGTCGCGGCGGGCCAGGATCCGTCCGCAGACCAGGCCGGGGGCCCGGTGCAGGGCGATCCGGGCGGCGGCCGTCCAGGTGGGCTGCGGGATGCAGTCGGCGTCGGTGCGGGCCAGCAGGGTGGCGCCGTGCGCGACCGCGTACCGGAACCCGGTGTCGACGGCGCAGCCGACGCCCTTCTCCGGTTCGGTCAGCACCCGCACCGGGAAGGGCGCGCCGGCGGCGAAGGCGCGGGCCAGTTCGCCGGTGCGGTCGGTGGAGCCGTTGTCGACGACGAGGAGGGTGAAGTCCCGGTCGTGCTGGCGGGCGAGGGCGGTCAGGGTGTCACCGATCCTGGCCTCCTCCTGGTACGCCGGGACGATCACCCAGAGCACGTCGTCGAGGGCGGTGTCCGTGGCGGGAGTGCTCACGACGCCTCCCAGACCATCGTCATCAGGCTGACGCCCCCGCCGAGGCCGACCAGCAGGACGCGGTCGCCGGGGTTCAGTTCGTGCTGGATGCGGTCGAGTTGGACACCGAGGGTGGCGCTGGCGATGTTCCCGAGGTCCGGTACGGTCAGCACCAGTTTGCCGGCCGGCACCCCGGTCAGCTCGACGAAGCGCTCCAGGTAGGGCACGGTCACCTGGTGGACCAGGACTCGGGCGTAGTCGTCCCAGCCGAGGCCGGTGCGGGCCGCGACCCTGGTCAGGATGTCGCCGCCGATCTTCTCGAAGATCCCGCGCAACTCCTTTCCGCCGCCCCGGAAGTAGCTGTACTCGTCGCCGCGCGGGTGGCGCGATCCGCCGCCCGGGATGCCGCCGGCCGCCCAGTGCTCGGACGCCGTCTCGGTCTCGATGTCCAGGATGCCGCCGCGTTCCACGGCCTCCACCACGACGGCGGCGCCCGCGTCCCCGAAGGTGTAGCCGGCGAAGCCCTCCCGGAAGTCGGCGAGGCCGCCCGGGTCGCGCCGCATCGCCCGGCTGGGGGTCTCGCCGGTCACCACCAGGGCGCGGCGGGCCCGGCCGGCCAGGATCATCGCGCGGGCCAGGTCGATCCCGTTGAGGAAGCTGTTGCAGGCGTTGCTGACGTCCAGCGCGTGGGCCCGGGAGCCGAGTTCGGCCTGTACGAGGTGCGCGGTGGCGGGTTCGCAGACATCGCGGGTGGCGGAGGCGTACAGCAGCAGGTCGATGTCGAGGGGGTCGATTCCACGAGCGTCCAGGGCGCGGCGGGCGGCGCCCAGCGCGAGGGTGGAGGCGTACTCGTCGTCGGCGGCGAAGTGCCGGGTGGCGATGCCGATCGCCTTCTCGAACATCCGCTCGGGGAGGCGGAGTCCGGCGGTCACCTCGTCCTGGAGCTGCTGCGAGGTGATCCGGCGGGAGGGCAGGCAAGAGCCGACGGCCGTGATGCCGATCCGCGCTATCGGGAGGTCCATGCCCCCATGCTCCCGGGGCGGGCCGGGAGGGGCCTGAGTACGGGTACTCAGATCGGCGCCGCCGGATACCCAACGTGCCCGCCCACCTGGCTCGGTGGGCGGGCACGCGGCGAACGCGGGAGGTCAGGAGTCCTGGACCGGGATGGGCTGGACCGGGACGGACCGGGGCCGCTCGCGCCCGCCGTCACCGGCGGGTGCCTGGGCAGCGGGTGCCTGCACGGCGCCGTTCATGGTGCCGAGCAGCTGGCGGGCCAGGCCCAGGCCGGTGCCGCCCATGGTCAGGGCCTTGGCGAACATCTCGCCCATGCCCTCGGCGCCGTTCAGCAGCACCATGTGCTCGACGTTGCCGAACGCCTCCGCGCCGGCCCGGACGATCTCCGGCCAGTTCTCGGCGAGTTGCTGGGCGACCACGGCCTCCTGGTTCTCCGCCAGGGCGGCCGCCCGGGCCTTGATCGACTCGGCCTCGGCGAGGCCCAATGCCCGGGCCGCCTCCGCCGCCGCGAGGCCCTTCGCCTCGGCCGACGCGGCCTCGGCCTGCCCGGTGGCCCGGGTCGCCTCGGCGGCGGCCAGGCCGCGCGCCTTGGTGGCCTCGGCCTCGGCGAGTGCCGCGAGCTTCACCCGGTTCGCCTCGGCGCCCGCCTTCAACTCGGTCTCCTTGGCCTGGGCCTGGGCGGCCGAGATCCGGGCGTCGCGGTCGGCGTCGGCCTTGGTGCGGGTCTCGTAGGCGCGGGCGTCGGCCGGCTTGCGGACGTCCGCCTGGAGCTGCTGCTCCTTGCGGTGCGCCTCCAGCTCGGCGACCTTGGTCTCCTGGACCACGACCTCCTGGCGGGAGGCGGCCAGCGCCAGCGGCCCCGCCTGCATCGCGCGGGCCGTCGCCGTCTCCATCTCGGCCTGGTAGCCGGCCTGCTGGATACCGCTGTTGCGGGTCGCCTCGGCCTTGCGGGCGAAGGCCTCCTGCTCGGCCTCGGTGGCCTGCCGGTCGGCCTCGGCCTGGGCGATGCGGGCGTCGCGCATCACGCGGGCCGCGTGCGGTGCGGCGAGGTTCTGGATGTAGCCGGTCGGGTCGAGGATCTCCTGGATCTGGAGCGAGTCGATGATCAGACCCAGCTTCTCCATCTCGGTGCCGGACGCGGCCCGGGTCTCCCCGGTGAGCCGCTCGCGGTCGCGGATCATGTCCTCGACGGTGAGGCCGCCGACGATGGAGCGCAGGTGGCCGGCGAAGACGTTGTGGACGCGGTGGCCCATCATCGCCTGCTGGTCCAGGAAGCGGCGGGCGGCGTTGGCGATCGACACCGTGTCGTCGCCGACCTTGAAGATCACAACGCCCTTGACGTGCACCGGGATCCCCTGCGACGTCACGCACTCGACGTCGAGGTCGGCCTCGTTCAGGTCCAGCGACAGCCTGCGCACGACCTGCACGCCCGGGGTGACGAGCGTGCCGCGGCCGGTGACGATCCGGAACCCCAGCCCCTCGCCGACTCCCTCGGCGCGGTGCTTGGACCCGGAGATGATCAGTGCCTCATTGGGCTCGGCGACCCGCCACATGAGCTTGAAGAGCACGACCAGGATGATGACGGAGGCGACGGACGCCCCTGCGATGCCGATGAGCATCGGCTGATTCCCCCTTCAGGGCACACCGGTGTTCCGTGGCTGCGCTCTGTTGTGCAGGATGGCGCGGAACACGGTGGCAGCAGGAGATTCTGCGCTTCCCGGGGTCGCTTGGGAAGTGGATTGTGTCCTGATTCCGCATCAGTGGATCAGGCCGGTGCTACGTACACCGTCCGGGGCGGCTGGTACTCGACCACGACCACCTGCGTGCCGACCGGCATCGGGTCGCCCGGCACCGCCGGGTACGCGAGGAAGGCCTCGGTGCCCTGCCGCTGCGGCACGTGCACCATCACCTCGCCGACCAGCCCGGCCCCGATCCGGCCGCTGACCCTCCCGATGAGCCCCACCATCCGGCCAGTGTGCCGGAGCAGGCCCGGTGGCGGAACCCGCCGGTCGCGCCCGGCGCCGTCCGGAGGCCGGCGGGCGTCCGACGGCCGGAGGGCGTCTGGACCAGGACGGATCCTGCGGCTACGGTGTTGACGTCTTGTTGCGGACAACACCGTCCGCAGACACGGGAGCTCGGAGCACCGGGCTGAGAGGGCGCTGAACGGTACACGCGTACCGGCCGCTGCGCCGACCGCAGGAACCTGGACCGGGTAATGCCGGCGTAGGGAGTAGAGGGTCTGATGACCACATTTGAAGCACCGGAGAAGTCTGCCCAGAGCCCGGCGAACAGCCCGGCGAGCGGCCCGGCCAACAGTGCGGGCACGGGGTACCCCACCCCCGCCTGGCGCAAGGCCCACCACGAGGGATCCCGCCCCGACCTGCGCGTTCCGTACCGTGAGGTGGTTCTCACCAACGGCCGGACCGTACCGCTGTACGACACCTCCGGCCCGTACACCGACCCCGCCTACGAGCCCGACGTGCGGCGCGGGCTGCCCGCGCTGCGCGACCCGTGGATCCGCCTGCGCGGCGACGTCGAGGAGTACGACGGCCGTGCGGCCCGCCCCGAGGACGACGGGATCAAGCACACCTCGCCGCGCGGCGGCGGCCTGCGCAACCTGGACGCCGTCTTCCCCGGCCGCCCGCGCCGCCCGCTGCGCGGCCGCGACGGCGTGGCGGTCACCCAACTCGCCTACGCGAAGCGGGGGATCGTCACACCGGAGATGGAGTTCATCGCACTGCGGGAGGGGCTCGCGCCCGAGTACGTCCGCGCCGAGGTCGCCCGCGGCCGGGCCGTCATCCCGCTCAACGTGAACCACCCCGAGGTCGAACCGGCCATCATCGGCACCAACTTCCTGGTGAAGATCAACGCCAACATCGGCAACTCGGCGGTCACCTCCTCGATCGAGGAGGAGGTCGAGAAGATGACCTGGGCCACCCGCTGGGGCGCCGACACCGTCATGGACCTCTCCACCGGCCGCAACATCCACACCACCCGCGAGTGGATCCTGCGCAACTCCCCCGTCCCGATCGGCACCGTGCCGCTGTACCAGGCGCTGGAGAAGGTCGACGGCAGGGCGGAGGAGCTGAGCTGGGAGGTCTACCGCGACACCGTCGTCGAGCAGTGCGAGCAGGGCGTCGACTACATGACCGTGCACGCCGGAGTGCTGCTGCGGTACGTGCCGATGACCGCCCGCCGGAAGACCGGGATCGTCTCGCGCGGCGGCTCGATCATGGCGGCCTGGTGCCTGGCGCACCATCAGGAGAACTTCCTCTACACCAACTTCGAGGAACTCTGCGACATCCTCGCGGCCTACGACGTCACCTTCTCGCTCGGCGACGGCCTGCGTCCCGGCTCCATCGCGGACGCCAACGACGAGGCGCAGTTCGCCGAACTCCAGACCCTCGGTGAGCTGGGCCGGATCGCCCGCGAGCGCGACGTCCAGGTGATGATCGAGGGCCCCGGGCACGTCCCGATGAACAAGATCAAGGAGAACATGGATCTCCAGCGGGAGATCTGCGACGAGGCGCCGTTCTACACCCTCGGCCCGCTCACCACGGACGTGGCGCCCGGCTACGACCACATCACCTCGGGCATCGGCGCCGCCATGATCGCCTGGTGGGGGACGGCGATGCTCTGTTACGTCACCCCCAAGGAGCACCTGGGGCTGCCCAACCGCGACGACGTGAAGACCGGCGTGATCACCTACAAGATCGCCGCCCACGCCGCCGACCTCGCCAAGGGCCACCCCGGCGCCCAGGCCTGGGACGACGCGCTCTCCGACGCCCGCTTCGAGTTCCGCTGGGAGGACCAGTTCAACCTGGCCCTCGACCCGGAGACCGCCCGCGCCTTCCACGACGAGACGCTCCCGGCGGAGCCCGCCAAGACGGCGCACTTCTGCTCGATGTGCGGGCCGAAGTTCTGCTCGATGAAGATCTCCCAGAAGATCCGTGCCGAACACGGTGACGGCTCCACCGCCGTGCCGACGGAGTTCGACGCGGACGCGGTGGCCGGAATGGCCGCCAAGTCGGAGGAGTTCGCCGCCCAGGGCAACCGGGTGTACCTGCCGCTCGCGGACTGACCCGGCGGCGTCGGCCGTTGCCCCGGTGGGACTGTCGGTCCCGGCGGCAACGGCCGACCCGGCGGCAGGTGCGTCAGGACGGCGACGGGACCGGCTCCGAGATGCCCGGTGCGGCCGGGGCGGGTGAGGAGCCCTCGCCGGCGGCGAAGAAGCCGAGGAAGGCCAGCACGAGGAGGATGAGCACCGCCACTGCGGCGAGCACCCAGCCGGTCCTCCGGCCGGCCCTGGCGGGTGCCGGTGCCGGTGCGGCTGCGGCCGCGGCCACCGGGGCCGGTACCGGTGCCGGGGCGGTGGGCTTCGGCGCGCTGTCGTGCAGCGGGGCTTCGGCGGCGATGATGTCGGCCGGCGGTCCGAGCCGGTCGAGGACGTTGCGGACGGTGCTGACGGAGGTGGGGTCGGCCTCGCCCAGGGCGTCCGTGATGTGCTGGCGGATCTCCTCGACCAGTTCGGTGCGGCGGTCGGCGGGAAGGATGGCGCCGGCGGAGTCGAGGCGGCTCAGGTAGTCCTCGACGAGGGTGGTCCGAGAGGTCGTCACGCGGTGTTCTCCTCGCTGGTCAGCAGGCGGTCGACGGCGTCCCGGAACGGTGTCCACTCGGCGGTGAACTCCTTCAGCGCCAGGAGGCCGGCCGGGGTCAGGGTGTAGTAGCGCCGCGGCGGCCCCGCGGTGGAGTCGCGCCACGAGGAGCTCACCAGTTCGTCGCGCCGTAGGCGCGAGAGCAGCGGGTAGATCGTGCCCTCGCTGGTCACCATCGCCTGGGCGGTGCCCAGGTCGCGGACGAGTTCGAAGCCGTACTTCTCGCCGTCGCGCAGCAGGGCCAGGACGCAGAACTCCAGCACGCCCCGCCGTAGCTGACTGACCCCCGATCGCGCCTTCTCAGATGTCATGCGCCGCAAGGTACCATGCGGCGCACGGTACTGGCGAGGGCCGGACGGGAGGCGGGAGCGCCGCCTTGCACGGGCTGCACGGGATGTACGAGGGCCGCGGTCGCGCGCGGCCTGACGGATCGTCCGCCGGTCGCGTCAGGCGTCCGCCTGCTCCTCGCCGTCGCGGTGGGAACGCGTCGGACGCGTGCGGTGGCGGTTGCCGCAGGTTTCCATCGTGCACCAGCGGCGGCGCCCGGGGCGGGAGGTGTCGACGAAGATCAGGTGGCAGTCGTGGGCGCTGCATTCGCGGATCCGGCCGGCGAACGGGCCGGTGAACAGGTCGACCGCGTCGCGGGCGATGGTGGCGACGGCCTGTGCGCCGATGGCCGGGAGGGCCCAGCTGTGCGCGCCGGACGGGCCGATCTGCGGGGCCAGCGAGGTCCGGGCCGCGGCGTGGTTGAGCAGGGCCAGGTCGTCCGTGCTGCCGGGCCGGCCGTGGGCGCGGGCCCGGGCGAGCTGCCACAGCGTGTCGCGCAACTGCCGGGCGTCCAGGAGGTCCCCGTCGGTGACGTCGACCCGGGTCGGGGGGAGGTGCAGGCGGGACAGGGCGAGCCAGTACGCCAGGTCGTCGGGCTCGTGGAGCAGTTCGTGCCGGGCGAGTGCCTCCGGCCCGCCGGTGGTGAGGAGTTCGAGGCACAGGGCCCCGGGGTCGAAGGCGTGGCCGGCGCCCTCGGGGGGCCGCGGGCCGTGTCCTGGTGCCGGTGCAGTCACGTAACCACTGTAAGCGGTTACGCCGTACGGCGCCGGAGAACGGCGGAAGCCGTCGGATACCGGCCGAGGAGCCGGTAGGTGAATTGCCTGGATTGCCCCCGGAATGCCCCTGTAATGACGTGCCGTCCATCGCGGGGAAAGCCGGAATTGGGTGGGAAGGCACCTGATTGCCGTGAACGGCTCCCATTTGCTGACATAGCGCCGTTGCGTGGGCGGCTCGCCATTAGTGACGCCCCGTCGCGGAATCGTACGGGGGCTGAAAGGTGGCGACGCGGGCCGACGGGATCCAGTACTGTACGCGATCGTCCCTACGAGTCGCTTATCCGATCCTTATGCGAGAGCCTTCATGAACCTTGACTTCAGCCTTGATCCCCTTTTCTCCTGGTACGTGGTGCTGCTGCTCATCAGCGGTGTCCTCATGGTCGGCATAGGCGCCACCGACTTCGCCGGTCTCAGCATCGGCTGGCGTGTCTTCAACGTGCTGGCCGGGATCGGGTTCGCCGGCTACAGCATCTACCTCGGGTTCATTTTCGAGGGCGGAACGTACTTCATGTTCTTCAAGGCCTTCATCCTGCCGGTGGTGATGATCGTTCAGTTCGTCCGGTCCCTGGTCGCCCGGAACAACGCCGCGCAGCCGGTCCAGCCGTTCGGTGGGAACCAGGCCGGCTGAGTTCCGGACTCCGCCGGCGGGCTGATCCGCCGGCGGGTGCGGCAGCGGCGGTTCAGACGTCGTCCGGGCTGGTGAAGGCGGGCGGGCTGTAGCCGGGGCTGCTGAACTCGGCCGGGCGGGGGGTGCGGCCCTCGGGGTCGGTGACGCCCTCGACACCGGGGCTGGAGAAGCCGGGGCTGCTGTAGCCCGCGCCGGTGTAGCCGGGGCTGGTGAAGTCGGGTGCGGTGGGCGGGTCGGGCCGGTGGGTGGCGGCGGACTCCTCGGGCGGCGCGGACCTGGGCTGCGGGGTGTACACGGGCAGGGCCGGTTCCGAGTCCAGGTTGCCGTGCAGGTACGGCAGGACGGCGCGGTCGCGCAGCGCGAGGTGCCAGGCGCGGCGGGCGTCGGCGACGGCGGCCCGCAGGCCGGGGTCGGTGTCGTCGGGCGGGCCGGCGCCGTCGCGCAGGGCGGTGAGGATGAGCCCGACGATGCCGATGACCATGGCGGCGGCCCCGATGGCGAGGGCGAGCCAGCCGGCCGTGATGACCGAGCCGGCCAGTACCAGGGCCGGGTCGGCGGCGCGCAGCGCGTACCCGAGGACCAGGAAGACGATCGCGGCTGCGCCCGCCAGGATCGGCGCGAGGACGGTGAGTACGGGGAACAGCCCCGCGCCGTCGTCGGAGCTGAGCTGGGCGGCGAGTTCGCGGACGGTCTGCGGGCCGGTCGTACGGGGGGTGGATTCCTGTACGGGGGCGGGTTGCGGCCGTCCGGCGGTGGCGCGCAGGGTTTCGCGCAGCCGGGTGAAGTGCTCGTACTCGACGGCGGCGCCGGCCGCGATGGCGCTCGCGGCGAGCAGTGCCTTGGTGCGCAGCTGTTCGCCGGTGAGGCAGGCGGTGCCTGCGGCGGCCGCGTCGCGCTGTGCCGTCAGGATGGTTCCGTCGCGCAGTGCTTCGTCGAGGACGCGCTCGAAGTCCGGGCGGTCCTCGGCCAGCAGGTGCGGGGCGTTGTTCATGCGGACCCCGTTCGCTCCGTCACGGAGGTTGGCTTCCGCACTCGGGGCGGCCCTCGGCGGACGGGGCCGGGGCGGCCTGGTGCGGTGTGCCTTGATGGTAGGGGCGGGCGGGGCCGTGCTGACAGTCGCTTTCCGGAATTTCGGTGCCGAGGGGGCCGGCGGGGCCCCGTCCGGGGGTCGGACCGGCCCCGCCGGGCCTCGTACAGGTGTTCCGTCGCTGGTCAGTTGATGGGCAGTCGGGCCACCAGCAGGCGGCCCTCCATGGTGACGCCGCCGTCCATGGCGATGGCGAGGTCGTCCGCGTAGACGTACGGGCCCGGGATGTGCGGGGGTGCGCCGTCCTCGCCGTGGGCGGTGCCGGTGAGGTACGGGATGGGGCTGTGGCCGTGGACGACGTGGTGCCCGCCGTAGGCGTCGAGGAGTTCGTGGACGGCCGTCGGGCCGGCCTCGCCCCGGAAGGCGAACCGCTTGGTGAAGCGGCGGAAGGCGTCCCACCACTCGTCGGCGCCCTCGTCCGCGAGCAGGTCGTGGACGGCGTCGTTGACCGCGGCGATGGAGTCGCCGTACTCCAGGTACGCGGTGGTGTCGGAGTGCAGCAGCAGGTGGCCGTCCTCCAGGGCGATGGCGGGGAGGCGGGCGAGCCAGCTGATGTGGTGCGCCTCCAGCCGGTCGAGGTCGTGCTGCTGGCCGCCGTTGAGCCGCCAGGCGGCCAGGAAGGACGCGGTGCCTGCGGTGGACTGGACGGGCTCGTCGCCGTAGCGGTGGGCGCCGAGGAAGAGCAGTTCGTGGTTGCCCATCAGGGCGCGGCAGTACCCGCCGGCGGCGGCTGCCTCGGCGGCGAGCTGCATGACGAGGTCGATGACGCCGATGCCGTCGGGGCCGCGGTCGGTGAAGTCACCGAGGAACCAGATCCGGGAGCGGCCGGCCGACCAGTGCCCGTCCGCGTCGATCAGGCCCTGGTGGCGCAGTTCGGCGACGAGTTCGTCGAGGTAGCCGTGGACGTCGCCGACGACGTACAGCGGGCCGGGGGGCTCGCTGGGGTCGGGCGCGGGGTACGGGGTGGAGTAGGGCAGGCCGTCCTCGGTGAGCGGCGGGCCCAGCTCGATGGTCGGCGGGTCCTCGTGGTTCAGCGGCGCGTGGGCCCGGTCCTGCGGCGACCGGTCGTGCAGGGTGGGCTCGTGCGAGGCGGCGGGCCAGTGCTGTTCGAGGTAGCGGGCACCGCCGTAGGCGCTGTACGTCTCGGAGTACCCGTTGGCGTAGCCGGTGGGTTCGGCGGGTTCGGCGGGCTCGAAGTACGAGCCGTAGGGCAGCACGTCGAGGTCCGGCTGATGGCGGGGGCCTGAGTGCGCCTGTTCAGGCCCGGGGAAGCGGTCCTCGGGTGTCATCCGCCCATCATAGGAAGACCACTCTCCCGCCGTCCTCACCTGGTGGGTATCCAATTCTCCGGAGCGTCAGCAGGGCGGTCCCTCAAGTCCGTTTTGTCCCGTACTGTGATGGTCTAGACCTCGCCGGGGGAGCGGGGCGGGCTGACGGTGGTTCGGGTGCTGCGGCGCTGGGAGGATGCCCGGACGATCAGTTCGGTGGGCATCAGGGTGCCCGGGGGCGGGCCCGTTCCGGCGGTCCGGAAGCGGGGTGGGAAGAGCCGGCCGATGTCCACCCCGGTGCCCGAGTCGACTCCCTCGATGGCGTCGATGAGCAGGTTGACCACGGTGGTGCCGATCCGGCGCGGCTTGAGCGACAGGGTGGTGATCGGCGGTTCGGTGCCGGCGTACACGTCGCTCTCGCTGCAGCAGACCAGCAGCAGGTCCTCGGGCACCCGCAGGCCGTACCGGCGGGCGGCGGCGAGCAGGTCGGTGCCGTTGGGGTCGAAGAGGCCGTAGACGGCGTCGGGGCGGTCCGGGCGGGCGAGCAGCCGGTCGGCGGCGACGGCGCCGGCGGCCGGGTCGTGGGCGGGGTACGTCTCGTAGACCGGCTCCTGGCCGACCCGGTCGCACCAGCCGAGGTAGGCGTCGGTGGAGAGCCGGGTGTAGGTGTCGGTGCTGGTGCCGGTGAGCAGGCCGATCCGGCGGGCGCCGGACTCGGTGAGGTGTTCGAGGATGCCGAGGACGGCGGCCTCGTGGTCGTTGTCGACCCAGGCGGTGACCGGGCAGTTGCCGGGCTTGCCGTCGCTGACCACCGGTACGCCGGACCGGTACAGCTCGCTGACCAGCGGATCCTGGTCGGGCGGGTCGATCACGACGGTGCCGTCCAGGGCGATGTTGCCCCAGACGTCGTGCCGGGAGGAGGCGGGCAGGACGACGAGGGCGTAGCCGCGGCCGAGCGCGGCACTGGTCGCGGCCCTGGCCATCTCGGCGAAGTAGGCGAACTCGGTGAAGGTGAAGGGTTCCTCGCCGTAGGTGGTGACGGTCAGTCCGATCAGGCCCGACCTGCCGGTGCGCAGGGTACGGGCGGCTGCCGAGGGGCGGTAGCCGAGGCGTTCGGCGACCTCGCGGACCCGGCTTCTGGTCTCGTCGGGCAGGCGCCCCTTACCGTTCAACGCGTCGGAGACCGTGGTGATCGACACTCCGGCGGCTGCTGCCACATCCCGGATGCCGGCCCGCTCCAGACGTCGTGAGGTGGTGGGTCGCCGACCGCTCTGGTTGGCTGCTGCTGTCATGGCGAACCGATCGTATGGCTCATGACGCCTCTGCGTGACCGGGGATGCCGGAAGCAGTGAAGATACGTTTCTCCATGAGCGAGGCTGCGGGGCCCCCTTCGATACCCGCCGGAAACCGGCCGTCTTACCTCTGACATGTGCCAAAGGAACCCGGCAGAATGGCTGATCTGCACCCATCAACCCCCGGGGCATGTCACCCCTACGGGTGAGCGCGCTGGGTATCGTTCAAGGCACCCGGCCGGGCACTGCGGGCGCCTGCCGGGGACTCCGTACGACGGCGATCCCGTTGTGCGGTGGCCGGAGCCGCAGGACATGATCAGCACCGCGCACCCGCAAACAGCGCGGGCGCGGCCGCAGAGCAGAGCACAGAAGGAGACGACCGTGAGCGACACGGCAGCGCAGGGGCCCCGGCTGAGGCCGACCCTGGACGGCATCCCCACCTACCGGCCGGGCAAGCCGGCCGGCGCCGACGCCTTCAAACTGTCCTCCAACGAGAACCCGTACGAGCCGCTGCCCGGCGTGCTCGACGCGGCCCTCCGGGCGGCCGGCTCGTTCAACCGCTACCCCGACATGGCGGTCTCCGGGCTGACCGAGGAGCTGGCGCGGCGCTTCGGCGTGCCCGCCGAGCACATCGCCACCGGCACCGGCTCGGTCGGCGTCGCCCAGTCGCTGATCCTCGCCACGGCCGGGCCCGGCGACGAGGTGATCTTCGCCTGGCGCTCCTTCGAGGCCTACCCGATCATCACCCAGGTCGCCGGCGCGACCCCCGTCCCGGTGCCGCTCACCGCCACCGAGGACCACGACCTGGACGCGATGCTCGCCGCGGTCACCGAGCGGACCAGGCTGATCTTCGTCTGCAACCCCAACAACCCCACCGGCAACGCGATCCGCACCGCCGAGCTGGAGCGGTTCCTCGACGCCGTCCCCGCCGACGTCCTGGTCGTGGTCGACGAGGCGTACATCGAGTTCATCCGTGACGCGGACGTGCCCAACGGCGTCGACCTCTACCGCGACCGCCCCAACGTCTGCGTCCTGCGGACCTTCTCCAAGGCGTACGGCCTGGCCGGCCTGCGGGTCGGCTTCGCGATCGCGCACGAGCCGGTCGCCACCGCGCTGCGCAAGACCGCCGTCCCGTTCGGTGTCAGCCAGCTCGCCCAGGACGCCGCCGTCGCCTCGCTGCGCGCCGAGGACGCCCTGCTCGTCCGGGTGGAGGCCCTCGTCGAGGAGCGCACCCGGGTCGCCGCCGCGCTCACCGCCCAGGGCTGGACGGTCACCGACTCGCAGGCCAACTTCGTCTGGCTGCGGCTCGGCGAGCGCACTCTCGACTTCGCCGCCGCCTGCGCCGCGGCCGGCGTGATCGTCCGCCCGTTCGCCGGCGAGGGCGTGCGCGTCTCGATCGGCGAGGTGGCCGGCAACGACCTCTTCCTGGAGGCCGCCGAGGCCTTCCGCAAGACGCTCTAGCCGTTCCGGGTGCTCCCGCCGCACGGCGGCACCGGAGCGCGGAAGGGGCGCACCGCCGAGGGCGGTGC
>NZ_JBHUWW010000082.1:0-39268 GCF_042669755.1 Kitasatospora sp. NPDC057223
GCTCTCGCCGGGCAGGGCCTGGCGAGAGCCGGGCACCGGCTCCGAGGTGCCAACGGATGTGCGGGGCAGGCGGGTTCAGCAGCCGAGCGCGAGCTCCGGCGAGAGCGGCAGGTGCCGGTGGACCACCGTACTGCCGGCCCGGGCCGGGATCACCGCGGTGACGGTGGCACCGTTGCGGACGGCGGGGATCTCCTTGCGCAGCCTGCTCAGGGAGGTGCCGCGCTCGTGCCAGGGGCAGACCAGCTGCCGCCCGGTGCGGTCGGGCACCGCGAGGTGCAGCGGTCCGCCGCGGTGCGGGCAGGCCGCCCGCAGCACCGAACCGCCCTGCACGGTGCGGGCGTAGACGTACGGCACCCCGTCCACCTCGACGCAGTTGCCCGGGCCGCTGACCGCGAACGTCAGGACAGGCATGCCTGGTAGTCCCCCACGGAGTGGATCTGGTAGACGCACTCCTGCGACTCGATGATCGCGCCGTGCAGGCGGTTGCGCTGGATGACCGTCCCCTCGCCCGCTTCCAGGATCTGGTACGAGTTGAAGCCGCTGACGAAGCGCATCGTGCCGGAGACGATGTGGCACAGCTCGTCGCCCTCGTGGCTGTGGGTGTTGGAGAGTTCGCCGAAGGGTTCGACGATGTCCGCGACCGGGGCGGTCACCCGGCCCTCCAGGATGGCCGCGTGGACGGGGCCGTGCAGCTCCTTGTAGCGGGGGCCGTCGTCCATCCAGGCGATCTGGGTGGCGAAGTCCTCGTCGGCGAGGGTGCTCAGCGCGCGGAACTCCTCGATTCCCCGGACGAGTTCGGGGATGATCTGCTCGCCGTGCTGCGCGATCAGCGGCTTGATGAGCTTTTCCAGGGCCATCCGGCCGTGGTGCTGGTCTATGTGCACGTGCTCGGTGAAGTACCGGGTGTCGGCCTCCCCGTCGAATACCTTGTCGAGCAGCGCGGTGGCACGCCGGCAGAAGTCGACCAGGGTGCTCTCGGTGTAGTAGAGCGCGCCGAGGTAGCGGAAGAAGTGCTCGTGGTTCTTGCCGAGATAGTGGAAGTAGTTGTTCATCGCGAGGCTGCTGACGAGGTAGTACTGCCAGTAGCGGTGGAGTTCGGAGCTGAGCCCGACGGATTCCAGGGTCTTCTCGAACAACTGGCTGTGCTTGGTGTCGTGGACGCCGTAGCCGTACTCGTCAATAACGATCTTGAACCACTCCGACTGCGCCTCGCCGTAGTAGCCCAGGACGTTGCGGGCCATCGGGGAGGCCTCGGAGAGGAAGTCCGGGGCGAACTGGATCAGCCACATCTGCGCGGCCCGCTTCGGGTCCGAGGACTTGAGGATGGCCTCCTCCGCGAGCGAGGCCTGCCCGGCCGCGTCGACGTCCAGCGACTGCAGGTAGCTCTCCAGGCCGGCCGAGTCCCAGTCCCCGCTGACCTCCACCTCGTCGTCCAGGAAGCCGAAGGCGAAGCGCTCCAGCGCCGGGCGGATCAGCTCGCCGCGGGCCCGGTTGCCGGGGCTGTAGTACGCGCGGTAGTCCTTGTCCAGCGCACCCAGGCCGGCCTTGGGGAAGAACACCAGGTCGGCCTCGTAGATGCTGGTGAGGATCCGCTGCGCCGCCAGGCTGCTGTACTCCAGCGCCCGGTCACGGCCGGGCACCCGGTCGAAGTCCAGGTGGGGGATGACCTGCGGCCGCAACTGGCGGTGGTAGGGGTTGTCCGCGTTCTCCCACTCCTCGTTGTCACGGTAGATGGGGTTGGCCGCGTAGGCGATGACGGC
Source organism: Kitasatospora sp. NPDC057223 (assembly GCF_042669755.1). Lineage (NCBI taxonomy): Bacteria > Bacillati > Actinomycetota > Actinomycetes > Kitasatosporales > Streptomycetaceae > Kitasatospora > Kitasatospora sp. NPDC057223. The sequence continues at coordinate 1,761 of NZ_JBHUWW010000082.1, forward strand.
CTGGCGCAGCTCCTCGCCGTGCAGGGCGAAGGGCACATGGGCGATCGGGGTGTGGGACACGATCGGGCTTCCTTCCATGCGGGGACGTACGGGTGGGGGTACGGCGTGCGGCGCGTGGTCAGCGAAGCGAGAACTGGGTTTCGGTCCAGGCGAGTTCGAGCTCGACGGGCTCGGCGGGGTCGACCACCAGCGGGGTGGGCAGCGGGATCATCGCCTGCATCCAGTGCGAGCTGACGTTCTCGGGGCTGTTGCGCAGGGTCACTCCGCCGCCGAGCTCCAGTTCGAACCAGGCGACCAGGGCGTGCGCCGTGCCCTCGCTGTGCACCGGGATGCTCAGTGCGCGCTCACCGGCTTCGAGCGGCCCTGACTCGCAGTCGAAGGAGGCGAGTTCGACCGGGGCCGACAGGAAGCGGTGCGGCCAGGTGTGCAGCCGGACGGGGAAGTGGCCCACGGTGGCGAGACTGTTGAGCAGCGAGACGTCGAATCCGCCGGCGTTGTCGACCCGGTTGAGTCCGGCCGCGACCTCGCTCTGCACCAGCGCCCCGAGCACTCGGGCGGTGCGCGGCAGCAGGATGCCGCCGGGGACGAGGAGTTCCTCGCGGGCGTGCCGCACGCTGGGCAGCAGGCCTTCGCCGATCAGCCCGCAGTCGACGATCTCGGAGATCACGGCGTCCACCCGGCCGGGCAGGTCGCGGCCGACCACCAGGTCGGTGGAGCGCACCGCGAGGACGGTGATGACGTCGGCGAGGCCGTGCTCGGCGACGACCTGGCGGGCGACCTCGGCCATCATCGGGTTGGCCTCGCAGCTGTAGACGTGCTTAGCGCCCGCCTTGACCGCCATCATGGCGAGCAGTCCGGTGCCGGCCCCGATGTCCAGGACGGTGGCCCCGGCCGGGATCACCCGCTCCAGCGCGACCGCCAGCGCGTCGTTGCGCTCGTGGTCGTTGAGCATGGCGAAGTGCCAGCGCGGCACGGTCTCCCGGGCCAGGTCGGCGAATTCGGGGCTGTCGATGCTCAGGGCGACGGCCGGGTCGGCCAGCGCGTCGATGGTGACGGCGGCCAGTCTGCCGAGCTCCTGGGCCCGGGCCCGCAGGCCGGCCAGGGCGATCCGGGCGCGCGGGTCGGTCTGCGGGTCCGCCGTTGCGGCTGGGCGGCGGGCGGTGGTCAGGTCGGAGGTGGCGGCTGCGTCGAAACGTGTGGTTGCCTCGGCCATCGCGGTGTGAACACTCCTGAAAAGGGTGACGGAATTGCGGCGGCCGTCCGGGGGGGCGAAGCGGCGCCGCAGTGCGGGTGACGATCCGTGTACAGATGACGTACGGCTGTACCCTTGGTGCCGGAGAAGGCTTCGATGAACACTGACGGACGGCCTGGAAAGCACGGAATGAATGACCGTGACCGGTAGCGCAATTGCTTGTCCGTCAACGATTCGAGTACACCATTTCGCCCCGCCGGGCGGCAAGGGATCACTGACGGGAGCGGTACTTGGCGGCATTTCCGGTGCTCAGGGCCACCGGACCGGTGGCCTCCGCGGCCCGGGTCTCGCGCAGGGCCGCGGCGGCCATCGCCAGCGTGGTGTGCCGGTACCAGGCCATCCAGCCGCGGACCTGGTGACTGCCGAGACCGGCGTGCGCCTCGGCCCGACGGATCGTCAGGTCCGCTGCCCGACGGGAGAGTACGGCCGCCGCCATCGAGGCGATCGGGGTCGGCTCGGGCGCGTGCACCAGATGGGCACTCTCGTCCCCCGCCGGGTTGCGGCGCAGCAGCAGACTGTGGCGGAAGCCGTCGGCGGGCGGGCCCCAGAGCCGCCGGGCGAGCACCGGATCCCGGCCGGCCAGTTGCCAGCCCCCCTCCAGGCGGGGTGAGTTGACCCCGGACGGCCAGGCGGCTTCGGAGGTCCGCAGCGCGGTGAGGGCCACCCGGGCCGGCTCGGCGGGCAGCTCCAGTACGTACGGCAGCCGGCGTCTGCGGAGCCAGTCGCGCAACTGCACGTCCCGGCCGAAGCCGGGGCCGCCCACCACCCAGGAGAACGGCAGTCCGCCGGCCGCGGCCCGCTCCGTCATCTCGCGGCCCAGGGCGGCCTTGGAGCGGTGGCGGATCTGCCCCTCCGGGATGCCCGCGTCGGCGCAGCGGGCCGGGTCGGCGGACCACTCGGGCGGCAGGAAGAGCTCCCGGTCGATCAGTGCGCTCCCGCGCGGCGAGACATAGCAGAGGAGGACCGCGACCTGGCTGTTGCGCGGCCGGCCGTCGTGCTCGGCCGGCTGGCGGGCGACGGCGACCGCCTGGCTGCCCGTGCGCGGGGTCTCGTACTGGCAGAGCACGAGTTGGGCCGACGGGCGGGCCAGCCGGCTGCCGAGGTAGTCGCGGATGCGGTCCCTGAACTCCTCGGCGTCCCAGCGGGCGCGGGTCAGCAGGCGCTGGGTGCTCCACGCGGTGCGGGCGCCGGCGTGTTCGGCGAGCAGCCGGCTGTTGCCCCGTTCGGCTGCGTTGAGCAGGCCGTCGATGTAGGCGAGGGCCTGGCGGCGGGGTTCGGCGCGGGTGAAGAGCGGTGCCACGAGGTCGGCGAGTTCGGAGGTGGCTTCGACGCGCGGCACCTGGTGTCGCATGGCTGCTGCTCCCGGTTCCGTGAAGGTCTAGACCAGAGCGGACGCTCTGACGATATCCAGGCACAGGGGCCCCGGGAAGACTTGATCGTGACGTGTCCACGATGTATTCGCGCGGGCGGGCTCAGGGTGCACGCGTCCCGCACAAGTCCGTGAAATCACCGGCGGCGGGCTGCAACCCGCCGGACCCGGGCGGTGTTCCACCCTCCGGTACCCGCGCGCCTCCGGGCGGGCGCCCGCACGCACGCCCTCGCGGACTGCGAGGTCCGAACGGCAAGGGGACACCGATGACCGACCAGGTCCGCGCCACCACGGCGGCCGTCGAGACTCCGGCGGCCCCGCCCGGAACACTGCCGCCCGGCCGGACCGCCGGGTGGCTGCTGCTCGTCCTGCTCTCCGGCCAGGCCATGGCCAACATCGACACCGCCGTGGCGAACGTGGCCGCGCCGTCGATGCAGAGCGACCTCAGCGCCTCGGACGGCGGGCTCACCCTCGTGGTGGCCGGCTATGTGCTGCTCTTCGCCCTGGCGCTGGTGCCCGGCGCCCGGCTGGCCGGCCGGCTCGGTGTCCGCCGGGCCTTCCTGGGCGGCCTCGCCCTGTTCACCGCCGCCTCGCTGCTCTGCGGCCTGGCCCCGGGCACCGGGGTCCTGATCGCCGCCCGGCTGGTGCAGGGCGTGGGCGCGGGCCTGATGGTGCCGTCCATCCTGATCGGCATCCAGCAGTGGTTCCCCGCCGAACGGCGCGCCCAGGCGATCGGGCTGTACGCCGCCACGCTGTCCGGCAGTGCCGCGCTGGGGCAGATCCTCGGCGGTGTCCTGGTGTCCGCCGACGTGTTCGGGACCGGCTGGCGGGCCGCCTTCCTGATCAACGTACCGGCCGGGATCGCCGCGCTGGCCGTCGGCGCCCGCCTGCTGCCCCGGCCGGCGGCGCGGGGCACGGATGCCCGCGCCGCCGGGGAGGGGCTGGACCTGGCCGGTACGGCGCTGCTGGCCGCCGTCACGCTGGCCGCCGTGCTCCCGCCGGCCTTCGGCCCCGGCCTCGGGTGGCCGTGGTGGATGTGGGCGGTCCTGGCCCTGACCGTGCCGGGCCTGATCGCGTTCGCCCGCACCGAGCGCCGGGTGGCCCGGGCGGGCGGGCGGCCCGCCCTGGACCTGCGCCCGCTGAGCGTCCCCGCCGTCCGCTGGGCGCTGCTGGCGCAGGCGGGCTTCACACTGACGTACCTGGCCGTGCTGTACGTGCTCGCGCTGCACCTCCAGCAGCAGCTCGGCCTGAGCCCGTGGCAGTCCGGGCTCGTCCCACTCGGCTGGGTGCTCTGCTTCGGCATCACCGGACCGCTGCTCCCCCGGCTGCCCGCGCCGCTGCGCCGGCTGCTGCCCGTCCTCGGCGGGCTGCTGCTCGTGCTCTCCTACGCCGCCCTCGCCGCCCTCCAGGTGTCCGGCGGCGCCCGCCCGCTCGCCCTGGCGGCGGTGCTCTGCGCGGGCGGGCTCGGCCTCGGCTCCACCTTCAGCTCGCTGCTGACGCTGCTCACGGTGGCGGTGCCGCCGCGGTTCGCCGCCGATCTCAGCGGCTCGGTCAACACCATCGCGCAGCTCGCGGGCGTGCTCGGGGTCGCCGTCTTCGGCACCCTCTACCCGTACCTGGCCGGCCGGGGCGGCGCGGCGGACGCCCCCGGTACCGCGTTCACGCTGGTCGCGCTCGGGCTCGCGGGGGTGGCCGCGCTGAGCACCGGGGCGGCCCTGTTCGCCGTCCGCCGCCGGGCCGGCTGATCCCGGCCGCGCCGCCGGCGGTGCAACCACTTCGGACCGGCCGGTGTTCACCCGTACAGACCATCCGAGTGACCCCAGCTAGGAGAAGCCAAGGATGACCGAGCCCACTGACCTGACGGCCCACCACCTGGCCGATTTGATCCGCCGGCGCGAGATCTCCCCGGTGGAGGCGGTCGAGGCCAGCCTGGAGCGCATCCAGCAGCTCAACCCGACCGTGAACGCCTTCGTGACGGTCTGCGCGGACCGGGCGCTGGCAGCGGCGAAGAAGGCCGAGCAGGCGGTCGCCTCCGGCGCAGCGCTCGGCCCGCTGCACGGCGTGCCGATCGCCGTGAAGGACCTCGACCCGGTGGCCGGTGTGCGGATGACCCGCGGCTCGCTGGTCTTCGCGGAGGACGTGCCCACCGAGACGATCCTGTGCGTCGAGCGGCTGGAGCAGGCCGGCGCCATCGTGGTGGGCAAGACCAACACCCCGGAGTTCGGCTTCAAGGCGACCACCGACAACGCGTTGTTCGGCCCGACCCCGACGCCGTTCAACCTGGAGATGAACGCGGGCGGCTCCTCCGGCGGCAGCGCGGCGGCGGTCGCGGCCGGCCTGGTGCCGCTCGCCCAGGGCTCGGACGCCGGCGGGTCCCTGCGGGTGCCGGCCGCGTTCTGCGGGGTGTTCGCGATGATGACCACCTTCGGCCGGGTCGCCGTGCCCGCCAAGCCGAACGCCTTCCGCCGGCTGAACCCGATGGTCTGCTACGCGCCGGTGGCCCGCTCGGTCCGCGACGCGGTGATCGGCCTGGACGTGATGTCCGGCCCGCACCCGCGCGACCCGTACTCCTTCCCGGTCGGCGACCGGCTGGCCGACGGCCTGGACGGCGACCTGACCGGCCTGCGCATCGCCTACAGCCCCGACCTGGGCGGCTACCCGGTGACCGCGGAGGCCGAGCGGCTGGTCCGGGCCGCTCTGCCCGCCCTGGTGGACGCCGGCGCGGTGGTCGAGGAGGTCGACTTCAAGCTGCCGTTCCCGCACGACGAGCTCACCGCGATGTGGCGCCGCTACCTGTCGCTCTGCCACGCCGAGTCGGCGGAGGTGGCCCGGCGCCAGGGGCTCGACCTGGTCGGGGACCACGGCGGTTCGATCGAGGCGGCGTACCTGGACAGCGTCCGGGTCGGCGACTCGTTCAGCGCGGTCGACTTCCGGCTGGAGGACCTGATGCGCACCCAGGTCCTGGACGCCTTCGAGGACCTCTTCGACCGCTACGACCTGGTGGCCAGCCCGGTCAACGGCATCACCGGGATCCCGAACAGCGCCGGCCGCGACACCGTCGGCCCGCACGAGATCGACGGCCGGCCGGTGGACCGCTATGTCGGCTGGTCGCTGACCAGCCCGTTCAACCTGATCGCCAGCCCCGCCGCGTCCGTCCCGGCCGGCCGGGCCGCCAACGGCGTGCCGGTCGGGCTCCAACTGGCCGCCCGCCGCCACCAGGACGTCAAGGTGATCCGCGGCGCCGCCGCGATCGAGGCCCGGCTGCCCTGGGCCGACTCCTACCGCGACCTGCGGCTCGGCGCCGCCGGCCCCCGCTGACCGAGGGCCGTCCCAGCCGGCCCCGGCCCGTCCGACCCCTCCACTTCGCAAGGACCAGCACCATGAACCAGATCACCGAACTGCGCGCCGGCGCAGCCCTGTTCGACCTCGACGGCACCCTGGTCGCCACCGAGCACCGCAGCCGCGCCGCCTGGACCAGGCTGTTCACCACGCACGGCCTGCCGTGCGACGACGCCCTGCTGGCGACCTTCGTCGGCCGGCGCGGCCAGGAGTCGCTGGCGGAGTACGTCCACCTCTTCCCCGGCCACACCGTGGACGAGCTCTTCGACGAGGCCGTCGGCTACCTGAACGGCCCCGACAGCCCGCCGCCGTACCCGGTACCGGGCGCCGCCGAGCTGATCGCCCGCCTGCACGCGGGCGGCGTCCCGATCGCGGTGGTCACCTCCGGCCTGCGTGAGCACGCCACCGCGCTGCTCGAACTCGTCGGCGGAGCCGACCTGTTCAAGGCACTGATCACCGCCGAGGACGTGGCCACCGGCAAGCCGAGCCCGGAGGGCTACCTCGCCGGTCTCGCGGCGCTCGGCGTGGCGCCCGCCGACACGGTCGCCTTCGAGGACGCGCCGGCCGGCATCGCCGCGGCCAAGGCCGCCGGGCTGCGCTGCATCGGCATCACCACCACCCACGACGCCGAGGCACTCGGCGCCGCCGACAGCGCCGTGGCCGACCTCACCGGCATCAGCTGGCAGACCGTAGAGGTGGGCTGACGTGACCCGGGCCCCTGATGCCCCGGCCGGCGGGCGCGCGCCGGCCGGGGCGGCGTCCCGGTTCGTCGGGGCCGGCTCGCTGCCCGACACCAGGGGCCACCACCTGCTGGTCGCCGCCCTCAGCATCGACACCCTGGGCGTCGGCCTCTTCCTCCCGCTGGCCTTCTACTTCTTCACCGTCACCACCGATCTCCCGGTCTCCGGCGTCGGGTTGACGATCAGCGCGGCCACCCTCGGCGCGCTGGCGCTGTCACCGCTCGGCGGGCTGCTGACCGACCGGCTCGGCGCCAAACGCACGGTGGTGCTGAGCAACCTGCTCTCCGCCACCGGGTACGCCTGCTACCCGGTGGCCGACTCCTACCTCGGGATCTTCGGCTGTGTGCTGCTGGTGATGGCCGCCGACCGGCTGTACTTCGCCGGCTGGCCCACGCTGATCACCAGCGTCTCCAAGCCCGGCCAGCTCGACTCCTGGTTCGCCCTGATCCAGGCCGTCAGTGCGGGCAGCCTCGGCACCGGCGCGCTGATCAGCACCATCTTCCTGGCCGACCAGGGCACGGACGCCCTGCGGGTGATCGTCCTGGTGAACGCGGGCACCTGCGTGGTGGCCGGCGCGCTGATCGCCGCCTGCCGCGTCCAGCCGGCCGCCAAGGCGCCGGCGGACGCGTCGGCGGCCCGCCCCACCCGCCGCCAGGCGTTCGCGGATCCGGCGTTCCGACGGCTGCTGCTCAGCCAGTTGCTGATCGCCGCCGCCTGGACGGTGCCCGCGGCCTTCCTGCCGCTGTACCTGACCAAGGTGCTGCACCTCGGCCAGTGGTACGCCACGCTGGTCTTCGCGGTGAACTACCTGCTGCTGTTCGTGGCCCAGCTCTGGGTGACCCACCGGGTGCGCCGCGCCCGGCGGACCAGGGTGGTGCTGGCCGGCGCCGGACTGCTACTCACCTCACTCGCGCTGACCAGCAGCGCGGCCGGCTTCACCAGTTGGCCGGCCGCCGCCCTGGTGTTCGCCGGGGTCGCGGTCTACAGCTTCGGCGAGATGCTGGTCTCGCCCTCCTCGTACGCGCTGGTGGCCGCCCTCGCTCCGGACGAACTCCGCGGCTTCTACATGTCGTTGTTCCAGATGACCGGCGCCGTGGCGTTCGGCATCGGGCCGGGGGTGGCGGGTCTGCTGTTCGACTTCGCCCCGATGTCCGTCCCGGTCGCGGTCGCCTGCTGCGTGACGGCCGGCGCCTTCCTGCTCTACCTCGGCGAGGGCCGGTTCCCGGCCTCGGCGCAGCGGCGCCGCGAGGTGGAGGAGATCGTCACCGAACCGCTCGTCTCCGCACCGTGACCCCGCCCCGCCAACGACCCCGACCCCGCCACCGACCCCGTTGGGAGCCCCGCCTTGTCCGCCCAGCCCGCGCTTCCTGACCAGCCTGCCGCCCCGGCGAGACCGCACGACCCGCAGGTGCTGGCCGCCGCCGCCGTCAGCAGTGTGATCCTGGCCGCCGATCCGGTGGCGCGGGCCGTCGCCCCGGACTACTGGGACTGGTCGGCCGACGCCCACCACGCGACCGTAAGGGCCCTGTCGGGTCTTGCCGACCGGCAGGCCGCAGCCGCGGCGGCCCGGCTGGGCGAGGCCCCGGCGGACCCGGCCGCAGCCCGCCTGCTGGCCGGGCTGCTGCTCCCGCTGCTGGCCGACGGGGCGGGCACCGAACTCGCCGACGCCGCAGCGACGGTGGAGACGCTGTCGCGGCTGCTGGCCAAACCGGGCGAGCCGGTCGCGGCACTGCCGGCCGCGCCGACGGCCACCGACCTGCTCGGCAAGCTCGCCCGGCCGCCGCACCACGGGCGGCAGCCGGTCGACGCGGCCGTGGTCATCCCGTTCCGCGCGGCCGACGACGCCGAGGGGCGGCTGCGCAACCTGGCCGCCGTACTCGCCGCGCTGGCCGACCAGAGCCATCCGCGCGAGCGGTACCGGGTGATCGTGGTGGAGAGCGACGAACGGCCGCGCTGGCGCGAGCTGTTCGCGGACGCCTGCGACAGCTACCTGTTCGCGCCGTGCCCGGGGCGCTTCAACAAGTCCTGGACGGTCAACGTCGGTGTGGTGCACGGCGCCAGGCCCGCCGAGCTGGTCTGCGTCCTCGACGGTGACATCCTGGTCGACCGCGACTTCGTGGCCCGGGCCGTCGAGCGGTTCCGGCAGCCGGGCACGCAGGCGCACTGGCCGTTCCAGGACATGCTCTTCCTCGATCCGCAGGCCAGCCGGCTCGCCGTCCAGGAGCGCTGCCTGGGCGGGCGGGGCGCCGTCGACCAGGGCCCGCTGCGCGGGGTGTACCTGCGGCGCCCGCCGGGTGGCTGCGTCTGGCTGCGCGAGTCGCTGTTCAGCCGGATCGGCGGGATGGACGAGCGGTTCTCCGGCTGGGGCGGCGAGGACCAGGACTTCGTCTGGCGGGCCGAGCGCTACGGCCCGATGGACCGGCACGCCGACCCGGTCGTCCACCTGCACCACGACCGGGCGCCGCACCGCGGGGACGACGGTGTGCCGTTCTACGAGGAGGTGGAGCGGGCCGGGTTCTGCAGCTGGCCGGTCGACTCGCCGATCGGCCTGCTCGACAAGTACGTCGGCGCACCGGCCGGCTGACCGGCCAGCCGGCGTGACGAACCTCGGCGCGAGGTGGGCGGGGTCGTGGGCGGGGCTGACGACGTCTGTGCCGCGGTTGGGGATCCGCTCTCCCGGGAACCACCAGGAGCTGATCTTTTCGTGAACGGATTCACCTCTCGGATTCGGATCCGGCCTCGACCCGGCTCCCCCTTCTGGTCGGTGCCGCCGCACGGTGGCGCTTGTGGCGGGCCTGTCGGTCAGGAGACACGCCAGACCTGGTTCGATCCCCCGTTGCTGCTCCACTGGTCCAGGGCGGTGCCCGCGGTGGTGGAGTTGTCGGGGACGTCGATGACCAGACCGCTGTTCAGACTCTTCAGGACGTAGGAGGTGTTCGACGGGGAGGCGTAGTCACCGACCGCGTCGAAGGCCCACAACTGGTTGGCCGCGCCGGTGCACGGCCACTGGATGAGTGCCCCGCCCCGGGCGGTGGAGGCGCCGGAGACGTCGAGGCACTTGCCGGATCCGGCGCCGACGAGGCTGAAGACGTTGCCGTAGGCGCGGCGCAGGTTCCACCGCTGGTTGGCGCCGCCGGTGGCGGGCCACTGCACGATCGCGGCGCCGTCGCTCGTGGAGGCGTTGTCGACGTCGACGGCCTGGGCGTCGCCCGCACTGGTGAGGACGTGGTCGGCGGCGCTGGGTACCGAGGAGTTCGCGGTCCAGGTGCCCGCCGGGACGTCCAGGGACCAGGAGTTGAACCAGCCGACGTTCAGCGTGCTGCCCGAGACGGTGATCGGCAGCCAGATGAGTTGGGAGCCGGCCAGGTCGCCTGGGTTCCAGCGGTCGCCGGCGTAGATGTACGTGGTGCCCGACGAGCCGCTGACCTGGATGATGTTCGCGGTCTGGGTGTTGTACGTCGAGGTGCCCGCGGGTGCGAAGGTGCTGTACGAGCTCCACGGTCCGCTCAGCGAGGTGGCGCTGGCGTACATGTTGTCGTTGGTGTTCCAGCCGGTCAGGCTGGAGCCGAGGATGAAGTAGCGGCCGCCGGACTTCATCATCGCCGGGGCCTCGTAGCCGGCCAGGTCGGCGACGTCGGCGGCCACCGAGAGGTAGTCGGCGGAGAGCCGCTCGATGTGCGTGGCGCCGTGCCCGCGGTCCTCGGTCAGCAGGTAGGCGGTGCCGTCGGTGTCCTGGAAGAGGCTCTCGTCACGGCTCTGGTTGCCCAGCGGCTGGAAACTGCCCCGGTAGGTGTACGGGCCGCAGGGGGTGGAGCTGGTGGCGACGCCGACCTTCGCCTCGGTGTAGGCGGGGTCGTCGATGTGCATGTACATCACGTACAGGCCGGTCGAGGCGTTGTGGATCACCTTGGGCCGCTCCACGATGCGGTGGGGGCCCAGGTCCCCGCTCGCCTGCCGTGGCAGGGCGCTGCTCTGGTACGTCCAGGTGCGCAGGTCGGTCGAGGTGAAGCAGGGAATCGAGCGGAACGAGGTGTCGGACGAGTTCTCGCCGTTCTTGTCCTCACCGAACGCGTACCACGTGCTGCCGGACTTGACGATGCCCAGCCCGTGCATCTGGAGCGGGTTGCCGTTCTGGTCCTTCCACGCCGTGCCGGGGGTGAACGTGCTCACCGTCGCCGCGTGGGCGTCGGACTGCGGCCCCAGCAGGGCCGCGGCCAGGAGCAGCAGTCCCGCCAGGATGCGCCGGAGCGGCACCCTCGGTCGGGCGGTGTTCGTCAGCATGAGGCTCTCTTCCTTCCTGTCGTCGTCGAGCCGCGGGGCGAGTGCGGTGGAGCGCCTCGGGCACGCCGGGACCGGATCCGGACACACCGTCCGGCCCGGCCCGGCGCCTGCCGTCCGCGGTCACGCCACGGCCGGCAGCGTCGTCCAGCGCTGGTTGGCCCCTCCGTCACAGGTCCACAGGTCCAACCGGGTACCGTCGGTGGTGGAGAAACCGGGGTCGTCGAGACAGCGGCCGGACAGCGGGTTGCGGTAGCCGCCGTTGTACACCTGCCACTGCTGGTTGGCACCGCCGTTGCAGTCCCACAGCTCCACCTTGGTGCCGTCGGCCGTGCCGAAGCCGGTCACGTCGAGGCACTTGCCCAGCGCGCGCAGCGTGCCGTCCGAGCGCAGCGTCCACCACTGCCCGTCGCCCGCGTTGCAGCTCCAGATCTGCACCGCCGTGCCGTTGGCGCTGTTGGCGCCGTTGACGTCCGCGCACTTCCCTCCGCCGCCGACGCCCGCCCTGACCGGGCCGCCGTTCGGTGCGGGGGGCTTGATCCAGCCCGCGTTGTCCGCGGCCACCAAGGCTGCGTTGAAGGCGTCGGCCACCTTCTGGTAGCCGGCGTCGCCTGGGTGCCGGTCGTCGGCCAGGTCGGAGACCTTCACACTGCTGGTGTCGGCGAGTCCGACGTGCTTGCCGGCCGCGGCCTTGGCCCGGACGATCTCGGGCACCCGGCGGTCGTACTCCGCCCGGTTGGCCTGGATGGTGGGATCGGTGCTCGGCAGCAGCGGGCTGACCAGCACGGTCACCCCGGGGACGTCGTCGAGTATCCGGTCGATCAGCGCGTCGAGCCGGTTGGAGATCGTCGGTACCTGGTAGTTCTGCGCCAGGTCGTTGGTGCCGATCTGCAAGGTCACGACGTTGGGTTTCCAGCGGGCGAGGGTGGCGTCCGCGATGCCTGCGATCTGGTCGGTCCGCCAGCCGGAGTGGCCTTCGTGATCGGGGTCGGACATGTTTCCGTTGCGCAGGTTGCCGACGAAGTCCGGTGTGTAGCCCTCGGACGCGAGCCTGTTGAACAGCGGCCCGCGGTATCCGTTGCCGGTCGAACTCCGGTAGCCCTCGGTGATGGAGGCGCCCAGCGGCATGAGGCGCACATGGGTGTTGCTGCCGGCGACCGCCGGTGTGCCCGTGCCCCAGGCCAGGCCGCCCGCTGTCAGCAGGGCCGTGACCAGGGCCGCCGCGAGTCTGCTCCTCATGGATCCTCACTTCTGTCGGTCGGACTCCCGCCCACCGGTGCGGTCCCGGCCGCCGGTCCGCCTCCCCCGGGGGGCGGTGGACCGGCGGCCGGTGACCGGTCACCGGTGGAGAGCGTCACACGGTGGGCAGTGTCCAGCGCTGGTTGTTGCCGGTGTTGCAGTCCCAGATCTCCAGCTGGGTGCCGTCGGTGGTGCTGGCGCCCGGGACGTCGAGGCAGCGGCCCGACTGCGGGTTGACCAGGGCTCCGGTCGACGCCGTGTAGGTCCACTTCTGGTTGTTGCCGCCGTTGCAGTCCCACAGTTCGATCAGGGTGCCGTTGGCGGCGCCGCCGTTGCCGGTGACCTCCACGCACTTGCCGAGGAGTTGGAGGGTGCCGTCGGACGCGACGGTGACCTGCTGGGCGCCGGAGTTGTTGCAGCTCCAGATCTGGATCTTGTTACCGTTGACGGTCGAACCCGTGTTGTCGTCCAGGCACTTGCCGCCATTCGCCGACACGACCGCCCCGGTGCCGCCCGGGGTGCCGCCGGTGCCGCCACCGGTGCCGGGGGTGATGTTGAGGTTGTCGAACTGGTCGGTGCGGTAACCCTGGATGCCCAGGCCGGCCTGCCCGCTGGAGAAGGAGCCGTCGGTGACGGAGCCGAACTGGTTGCCGTCCAGCTTGGCGCTGATCACGGAGCCCTGGAAGGTGAAGGACAGGTTGTGCCAGGTGCCGGTGCCCAGCGCGGTGGTGGTGCCGGTGGCCAGGGTGTGGTTGGAGCCGTCGGTGTACATCTTCTCGATCCACCACTGCCCGGTGTCCCGGATCCGCAGGTAGTACGCGTTCATGTGCGACTGCGGGCGCTGCTGGGTGTTCGCCCGGCCGATCAGCTCAGTGGTGCCCGCGCCGCGCAGGAACACGTCGGCACTGACGGTGTAGTTCGACCAGGTGGTGTCGCCGATCAGCGAGTAGGTGTCGGAGTCGTCCTGCCACTCGATCGGCTTGACCGGCGCCATCTGCTGCACGCACTGACCGGAGCGGCCGGTGCAGGGCTGGACCTCGAAGGAGCCCTGCATGTCGGACAGGTACTTCGCCTCCGTGCCGTTGCCGTAGCTGTCGAAGGTGTCGGAGTACGGCAGCGCGAGGGCGTGCGCGGCCGGCGGTGTCGCGGTGCCCTTACCGCCGCCGGCGACGGTGGTGGCGGTGTAGACGTAACCGGGCTGCAGGGTCAGCGAGTACGCGCCGTTGCTCGGCGTGATGTCCTGGGTGTGGACGAACGACGTCGCGTTGCCGGGGTTGTTGACGTTGGTCGCCCACACGTGCACGGTCCCGGTGGACAGGCCACCCTTGACGGCGAAGTTCACCGTCTGCGACGAGCCGGACGTGGTGGTCTCCAGGATCGTCGAGTAGTCCGAGGACGTGTTCGACCTGACGGTGACGTACGTGCCGTTGGACTCGGTCCCGCCGAGGTAGCCGGAGGCCGAGTCGATGAACTTCCAGCCCGGCTGGGTGAACTGGGTGACCTGGGCGGTGGCCCAGGTGCTCGCGCCGATCGAGTAGTTGCCCGACCAGGGTGAGTTGGCGGTGGCCAGGCCGACGGTGTTGTAGGGCAGGTTGGGGTAGATCGCCGCGAGCAGCGGCCAGTTGAAGTAGCTGACCATCTTCGCGTCGATGTAGCCACGCGTGATGGCCCGGATCAGCGCCGGGGCACCGGTGTTCATGTCCTGCGAGCCGTTCTCGCTGTCCCAGAGCGGCTTGCCGTTGTTCTTCGCGGCGGTGCTGCTGGAGCAGGAGTTGGCGTTCCCGCCGTCGCCGCCCTCGCAGGAGTAGTGCGCGCCGATGATGGACACCGCGTTGTTGAACGCCGCGTTGTTGGCCATGTCGTCGGCCACGCCCCAGCCGCTGTCGTCGGCGACGAGCTTGACGCCGGAGTACCCGGCGTTGTTGAGGGCCGAGCGCAGCTGCACGAACCAGTTGGCGTCATGGCCGCGTTCGTTCCAGCCGCCGAGGTAGCTGATGGTCAGGCCGTGCTGCTTGGCACAGCCCAGCCACGAGATCAGGTAGTTGATCGTGTCGGTGGACCAGAACCCGCCGCTGATCCAGCCGGGCGCGGTCCACGCCAGACCGTACAGGCCGATGGCGGGGTTGCGGGCCCTGGCCTGCTCGGCCAGCCAGAACTCGTAGCCGGCGTTGCAGTTGATCACACCGCGGCTGTGCTCGATCGACGGCTCCGAGCCGTCGGTGGAGTTGGCGTCACCACCGATCTCCAGCTTCAGCAGCTGCAGGTTCGCGCCGTACCCGGGCTTGAACAGGTAGTCCAGGATCTGTGACTGCTGCGCCGCCGGATAGTCGGTCAGCAACCGGGAGTTGCCGCCACCGCCGCTGATCGCACCGATCCCGTCGAACGTCCGCCCGCCCTGCGTGCCGTCCACGGTGACGGACGTGGTCGCCGCCTGCGCGGGAGCACTGCTGACCGCGAGTAATGCTGCCAGGAGCGTCAGCACCCACAGGGGTGCAAGTCTCCACAGTCGTGACATGAGTGACCTTCCTTTGCTGGAGGGATTGCCGCACAGCGTTCGGTCGTGTGCGATTGCCGGTCGAAAGCCACAACAAGAAGGCACAGGAACCACCCCATGCGGATCTCGCCTGCACGGAGCGGGAGTTGGCCGCCCCGTCGACTCCCGGGCCACCTGACCGGACAGCACGGTCTCTGACAACGTTGTCAGACGCCGGAGCGGCACGCGGGCAGCAAGCACGAGAACTCCCCCGCCACCGCATCCCGTGCGGTGAGGCGCACCGCGAGAGGAGAGCGCTCTCCGAAATTAGCCAGCGATCACGGTCACGTCAATCATCCGGACGGGGGAGCGCTTTCTGCACGCTAGCCAGCAACCATGGCCGCGTCAATGGTCTGGACAAGTGACCGGACTGCTCCGACTACGGCTCCGCGCGGTCGCATCCCCCAGGGCCCGGTGCGGGCGTACCGGCATCCTCCGCCCGGCCCCACCGCCTCCGGCAGCCCGTCCGATCCTGGCTGACCTGCGGTCATGAGCCCTCCGGCCGGCGCTCTGCGGGCGCCGGTCCGACGCACGGCACCGAAGGGGTCGCCCCCACGCACACGTCCTCACGTCCAAACATCTTCCCTCCGAGGCCTGTTGGGTGTTGTTCGCTATTTCGGTCCAACGTGTTGACAGGGCTTCCGGAACTGCCCTTTGCTGTGCGGGACTCACCCCCCACCGGCGCCGCAACAGCCGCGCCGTCCGCATCGGGAGCCGCATATGAAGCGATGGCGTATCCCCCTGGCGAGCTGCCTCCTCCTTCTCGGACTCGCCGCCCCCACCGCCGCCGCCGCGCCGGCCGTGGTGTCCGATCCCGCCTCCCTGGTCAATCCGCTGCTGGGCACGTCCAACGGCGGCAACACCTTCCCCGGCGCCGACACCCCGTTCGGCATGGTGTCCTGGAGCCCCGACACATCGTCCCGTCCGCCCGGCGGTGACTACGCTTACTCTGACAACGTTGTCAGTGGGTTCAGTCTCAACCACATCTCCGGACCGGGCTGCGGGGCGATGGGTGACATTCCCGTCCTGCCGACGCTCGGGAGCGTCGACGGCGGCGCCACCCAGACATTCAGCCACAGCAACGAGTCGGCGAGCGCGGGCTCGTACTCGGTGACCCTGGGCAACGGCGTGAAGACCGAACTGACCGCCACGGCCCGCTCCGGCATGGCGCGCTTCACCTTCCCCGCCAGTACCCAGGCCAACCTGCTGTTCAAGCTGAACGCGGACAAGGCCACCAACCTGCACTTCAACAGGATCAGCAGCACCGAGATCAGCGGCTCGGTCGACGCCGGCCTGTTCTGCGCCTCGGCCCCCTCCTACACCGCCTACTTCGACATGGTCTTCGACCAGCCGATGACCGGAAGCGGAACCTTCAACGGCGGCGACTCGGTCACCTTCAACACCACCGGCAACCAGGTGGTGCAGGCCAAGGTCGGCCTGTCCTACGTCTCGATCGCCGGCGCCACCGCCAACCGCGCTGCAGAGAACAGTGGTTGGGACTTCAACGGAACCCGCACCGCCGCGCACAACGCGTGGAACTCCGTACTCGGCCGCATTGCCGTAACCGGTGGCACGTCGGACCAGCAGAAGGTCTTCTACACCTCGCTCTACCACTCGCTGCTGCACCCGAACCTGCTCAGCGACTCCGACGGCCGCTACTGGGGCTTCGACCGGCAGGTGCACACCGTCTCGGGCGGCCAGAAGGCCCAGTACGGCACGTACTCCGGCTGGGACATCTACCGCACCCAGGCACAGCTGGAAGCACTGGTCGCACCTCAGCAGGCCAGTGACAGCGCGCAGTCGCTGGTCAACGACTACGCCCAGGCCGGCTTCTTCCCCAAGTGGTCGCTGAACTCGGCCGAGACGCAGGTGATGAACGGCGACCCGGGCCCGGCCATCGTCGCGGACTACTACGCCTTCGGCGCCCGGGACTTCGACACCGCCGCGGCCAAGGCCGACATGGTCAAGCAGGGCACCACGTCCAATCCGATCCGGATGGGCCTGGATCTGCAGACCAAGTACGGCTACCTGCCCTCCGACGGGTCCTACCCCAGGGACTTCTACGGTTCGGCCGCCACCCTGCTGGAATACAGTGCGCAGGACTTCGCCACCTCCGCGTTCGCCAAGTCGCTCGGTGACACCACGACGTCCTCGCAGTTCGCCAACCGGGCGCAGGACTGGAAGAACATCTTCAACCCCGGTAGCGGCTTCATCCAGCCCAAGCTGGCGAACGGCTCCTGGAAGGGCGGCTTCAACCCGAGCAGCAGTGACCAGTTCGTGGAGGGCACGTCCTGGCAGTACACCGGCGCGGTGCCGCACAACATCCGCGGCCTGGCCGACGCCATGGGCGGCAACAGCAAGTACGTGGCCTACCTCGACAGCGTGCTCTCGGACTTCCACGGGTCCGGCGGCTCGCACGCCGACCTGGGCAACGAGCCCTCCATCGAGCTGCCCTGGGAGTACGACTACGTCGGGCAGCCCTGGAAGACCCAGAAGCTGGTCCGCCAGGTCCAGGACCAGCTGTGGCCGAACAGCGCGGCCGACTGGGGTGTCGGGAACGACGACCTGGGCACGATGAGCGCCTGGTACGTCTGGTCGGCCATGGGCTTCTACCCCGAGACCCCCGGCACCGCCGACCTCGCCCTGGGGAGCCCGCTGTTCACCTCCGTGGACGTGACCCTCGGCGGCGGCGGCCACATCGTCGTCAACGCTCCGGCCGCCGCCGACAACGCCCCCTACGTCCAGAGCGCCACGCTCAACGGCGCCACCTGGAACAACGCCTACCTGCCCGCGTCCTTCGCCACCGGCGGCGGCACCCTCAACCTGGCCCTCGGCACCAGCGCCAACACCGGCTGGGCCACCGCTGCATCGGCCGCCCCGCCGTCCTACAACGGCGACGGGGGCGGTAGGCCGCCGGGCCCGGCCGTGGGCTCCACCGGTCCCGTCACGTCCGACAACGGGGGCAAGTGCCTGGACGACAACACGGGTTCGACCACCAACGGCAACAAGATCCAGATCTGGACGTGCAACAACTCCGTCGCCCAGCAGGTCACCGTGGGCACCGACAGCACGCTCCGGATACTGGGCAAGTGCGTGGAGGTCACCGGAAACGGCGGCACCGCAGGCGGCACCCTCGTCGAACTGTGGGACTGCAACGGCGGCAACAACCAGAAGTGGACCTACAGCTCCGGCACCAAGGCTCTGGTCAACCCGCAGTCGGGCCGCTGCCTCGACATCCCGGGCGCCAGCACCACCGACGGCACCCAGCTGGAGATCTGGGACTGCAACGGCGGCAACAACCAGCGCTGGAACCTCACCTCCTGACGCTGCGCCTCCCCGCCTCGGTGCGGAGGCCTCCCCGAATCGGGAGGCCTCCGCACCGACTGGCAACACCTCCCCCCCACGAGAGGCGGAACCAACGATGAACACATCCACGCCCAGGAGATGGGCAGCACGGGCGGTGGTCGCCCTGCTCGGCCTGTTACTGCTGGTCCCGAACACCGTCGGTGCGCAGGGCGCGTCGTCCCCGGCGGCCAACAGCGTCGCGGTCCTGATGAAGTCCTACGACGCGAACAACGGCCGGATCGACTCCAACGGCTGGTGGACCGCCGCGGTGTCGCTGAGCACGGTGATGACGTACGAACAGACCACCGGCGACCGGAGTTACGACTACGCGATCTCCGGCGCGTTCGCCAAGAACGGCAACTTCACCAACGAGTACATCGACGACACCGGCTGGTGGGCCCTGGTGTGGCTCCAGGCCTACGACATCACCGGCAACGCCAACTACCTGAACATGGCCAGGACCACCACCGACTACATGCACAGCTACTGGGACAGCGCGTGCGGAGGCGGCGTCTACTGGAGCACCGCCAAGCAGTACAAGGCCTCCATCGCCAACGAACTCTTCCTCGCCGCCACGGCCGGACTGCACAACCGCATCGCCGGCGACACCGCCTACGGCGGCTGGGCCACCGCCGAGTGGAACTGGTTCAGGAACTCGGGCCTCATCAAGGGCAACCTGGTCCAGGACGGGCTCAACGTGCCCAACTGCACCTTCAGCACGGCGAACTACTCCTACAACCAGGGCGTGATCCTCCAGGGGCTCGCCGAGCAGTCCCGCGCCACCGGCGACATCTCGCTGCTGACCACGGCGAAGACCATCGCCACCGCGGCCGTCGCGCGCTTCAACCACAACGGCGTGCTCTACGACGGCTGCGAGCCCAACTGCAGCGGCGACGGTTCGGCGTTCAAGGGCATCTTCGCCCGCTACCTCCGGGCCCTGGCCACCGCCACCAGGAGCACCGAGTACGACTCGTTCCTCACCACCACGGCCAACTCGATCGTGGCCAACGACACCAACGGTTCCGGGCAGCAGGGCAACTCGTTCGTCGGGCCGTTCGCCCTGTGGACCCCCACCACCCAGGCAAGCGCCGCCGAGGCCCTGGTCGCCGCACTCGGCGGGTCCGGCAGCACGCCGCCCCCGCCCGGCACCACCGGCGTCCTGCGCGGGCAGGAGTCCTCGCGGTGCGTGGACGTCCCCAATGCCACCCAAACCAACGGCACGCAGGTCGCGCTGTGGGACTGCAACGGCGGCGGCAACCAGTCCTGGACGTCGGACGCGTCCGGACGCCTGACCGTCTACGGCGGCGGGAAGTGCCTGGACGTCCGCTCGGCCGGAACCGCCGACGGCACCCCGGTACAGATCTACGACTGCAACGGCACCGGTGCCCAGCAGTGGAGCCTGCGCGCGGACGGCACCGTCGTCAACACCGGCTCCGGGAAGTGCCTGGACGCCACCGGTCACGGCACTGCCAACAACACCCTCCTGGAGATCTGGACCTGCAACAGCGGCACCAACCAGAAATGGAGCAGGACGTAAGGCATCTCCGAGTCTCTCCACCCGGCGCTGCCGCCGGTGGACGCCCTCCGGTGGACGCTACCCCGCCCGCCGGAGGGCCACCCTGCTCCGACCCACCGGTGGCACGGACTGCCGGGGCGAACACGCCGATCCGGCAGTAACCGGTACGACTGCGGGCCCGTGTCTCAACTACTCTCTGGTGACCGGGTGTCGGCGGGAGACTGAGGCATGATTGCACGTTCGTCCGCTCGGGTTTCGATGGTGGATCCGAAGGCGAAGTCCCACCGGTTTCCCCATCTCGATGAGCGGCACCGCCGGATCCACCTGGTCGCCGAGGCTGCCGGCCTTGTGAGATGACCGTTGCCGAGGCCGCGCGGCGGGCGAAGGGTGTCCGCGTAGTCGGCAGGAACCTGGAAGGCCGGTTCCTGGAGTCCGGCCGGGCCGGACTTGCGTGCGAGAAGCGGGCCCCAGCAGCCGGGAGCGGCAACTCGCAGCTCAGATGGACGATGTGACGCAGGCGCCCGGCAGGACCGCGGTCGAGCTGCGGGTGTGGAAGAGGTCTGCGAAGGGCCGGCCGGAGCACCCGGTGCCGTACGGACCCGCCGCAGCCGGTCCGGGTGCCGTCGAACCGGCCCGAACCGAGCAACGACATGTTCCTGTGGCCGGACGTCCCACAGGCGTGTCGGAGGACAACCACCGGGACTCCGCTGAACGGCTGCCGGGCCGCACCCCCGGCAGCCGGCAGGTCAGGGCAGATTCCACCGTTGGTTGCTGCCACCGTTGCAGGTGTAGATCGTCAGCTGCGTGCCGTTGGCGGTGGACGACGCCGGGTCGTCCAGGCATTTGCCCGAGCCCGGATTGAGCAGGGCGCCGCCGGCCTGGGCCTGCCACACCTGGGCCGACGACCCGTTGCAGGTGTACAGCTCCACCTTGGTGCCGTCCGCGGTCCCGGCCCCGGTCACGTCCATGCACTTGCCCAACACCCGCAAGGTGCCGCCGGTGCCCAGGGTCCACTGCTGGGCCGTCGTGCTGTTGCAGCCCCACAGCTGGATCGCGGTGCCGTCGGCCGTGCTGCCGGTGTTGTCGTCCACGCACAGGGCGGACGAGACACCGGCCACGATCGGGCCGGTCCTGGTGGCGGGGGCCGCGGCTCCGGTCCACTGCTGGTTCGCCCCGCCGGTGCAGGTGTAGAGCTCAAGACCGGAGCCGTTGGGGTTGTTGCTGCCCGTCACGTCGAGGCACAGCCCGGACTGCACGCCGGTGATGGTGCCGTCGGCGTTCCGGTTCCACTTCTGGTTGGCGCCGCCGTTGCAGTCGTAGATGTCGACCGGCGTGCCGGCGGCGGTCCGGTTGTCGTAGGCGTCGAGACACTTGCCCTCGACCGTGAGGGTCTTGGCCGAGCTGTCGTACACCACGTTCTGGTTCGGCCAGCCGTTGCAGTCCCACACCGCCACCTGGACGCCGTTGTAGGTGCTGCCCAGCGGGAGGTCGGCGCAGCGCCCCGACGCCTTGCTGACCAGCGGCGCCCCGATCGTGCCGTGTCCGACGGCCGGGGTGACCCGTAGGACCCTGGAGCCGTGACTCGGCAGCGACGCGCTGAAGGAGCCGGTGAACGCGCCGAGTTCGGTGTGGCTCCACAGGTCGCGCACGGCTGCGCCGCCGGTGAGGCCGAGGTCGGACCAGGCGGCGGTGACGTCGGCTGTCGAGCCGCTGAGGTTGAACAGGCCGACGGTGTAGCTGCCGTCGCCGTCGTACGCCCACCAGGTCTGCTGCTGCGCGCCCTGCACAACGGGGTGGGCCGGCCTGCCCGCGCGGTCCACGCCCAGGATCTCGTCGTTGGTCAGCAGGGCCAGGTCGCCGGAGTCCATCTTCGTCAGGTCGGTGCCGAGGATCAGCGGAGCCGAGGAGATCGCCCAAAGGCTCAGCTGGGTCTTCCGCTCGTCGTCGGTGAGCCCGACGCCGGACCCGTTGCCCAGTTCGACGGAGTCTGGGTCGGCCCAGCCGCCGGGCCCGGCGTACTGCACCCAGGCCGGCAGGTCGTTGAACCTGACCGCGACCTTGCCCCAGTTGGTCAGGGTGCTGCAGTAGCACTCGACGTCGTCGTCCACCCGCCAGCCGTTGGAGAGGTTCTTCCAGGTCGCGCCGTTCTTGACGTCCAGCGAGTTGGACAGCTGGAAGTGGACGGTGCGGCCGGACTGGCTGAGCGCCTGCGACCAGTGCTGGACGTCGGGGATGTTGCCGCCGGCACCGCCCACCCCGTCGATCTTGAGGTAGTCGACCCCGTAGGAGGCCAGCAGGTTGGCCCACGAGTTGAGGAACGCCTGCGCCGCCGCGGGGTTCTTGGCGTAGTCGATGTAATACATCGCGCCCTCGTGGAAGTTGTAGTTCGGCTCGTAGCGGGTGGTGTCGGAGACGATGTCGCGGGCGTGGGCGGACGTCCCCTCGATGGGCGTGTTCTGGTTGTACGCCGCCACCGGGATGCCCGGCGTCACGTACATGCCGAATTTCTCGCCCTTGCCGTGGATGTAGTCGCCGACGGTCTTCATCCCGTGCGGGAAGTGTGCCGGGTCGATCGCCCAACGCCCGTAGGAGTCCACGTTGGAGCCGGGGTTGAGGTAGTAGAAGTCGTCGATGTTGACATAGGTGTAGCCGTGCGCGACCAGACCGCTCGAGGCCATCGCGGCGGCCTGCGCCTCGATGTTCGCCTCCGTCGGGTTGTACCGCACCGCGCTCCAACTGCTCCACCCTGCCTGCGGGGTGAGGGCGGCGCCGTTGGCCTCGGCGTGGGCGGCGGGCGCGATCGCTCCCGCGCCCGCCAGGAACGAGGCCAGCAGTGCGGCCGTGCCGAGCAGCCCGCCCCACGCCCTGCGCCGACGTCCGGGCATGCCGCGTGGGGGCGGCGTTGTCGTAGGGGTCATGTCTCCTCCTGTCGAGGGATGGTTCCTTCCGTTCCGGGCCGAGGCCTGTCTGACAACGTTGTCTCAGCTGCCCGCGACGAGCGTACGGAGATCCGGACCGATGGGGGGTGAACGTCGACAGCAAAAGGGAGTTCACCAACATCTGTCAACAGAATCGACCAGATTCACGCACATCTTCCCGCCGGAATCCCTGCCGGTGACTCGACCGGCGTCCCCCCGCCGGCCTCCCCGACGCGGCCGTGGCGGGTGCGGATCAGAGCCCCGCATGGAGCTCACAACACGATCTTGTTGATGGCCGCAGATCAGTCGCCGCCCGTTCGCAACGGACTCTGGCGGCCGACTGGACCGTACGTCCGAGGAACGTCCGGGGACGACGCCGACCGATCCCCCGCACGAGCACGTGACGCTCCGCCACCGGGCTTTCGTGATGGTCCACCGCTTCGTCCGACCGGTTGTTCCGGCTCGTCAGGGCGGTTGGAGGACAGCGTGGTTGAGTCGCCGGTGAGCATCGGGGGTGGGCTGCCCCGGGCGTCGCAGCCGGCCCGCACTCATGAGTCTCCATGGTTCGACACCACCGGTGTGCTCCGGCAGTGGAAGACACCCCACGGTTTCGACAGGGAGTGAGCCGTACGGTCGAGGGACCCGGGCGAACGCGCCCTCATCGCCGTTCGCGGGCCGCCGTCGCCGTCGCCTGGCCGTCCTCCTCACGGCGCAGGCCTGCTCGCAAGCCGTACCGGTCCGCCGGCCTGCCTCAGCCGGACTGGACGGAACGGCTGGACGGTCCGTCCAGAGGCCGTCGATGACACTGCGCTGGGCGTCCAGGCCCTGGTGGGCTGCGCCGAGGGTGACGAACAGGGGGGCGAACAGGGGGCGAAGATGTCCTGGACCGGCGTGCCGGGGGCGCCCAGGAGCTTGCGGACGCCGTCGGCCGGGGCCCGGCCGGCCGCGCGGGTGAGCTCTCCGCCGCCCGGCCTGCCGACCGTTGCCCCGGTCACGGACACCGCCGTTCCGGGGTCGGGTCAGAGGTGGGGGATGACGTCGCTGCCGTACGCGTCGATGGTCTGCTCGACGGCGTCGTGCATGGCGTAGACCGCGAACTGGTCGACGCCCAGGGCCCGCAACCGCTCCAGCTTCTCCAACTGGGCGGCAGGGGTGCCGATCAGGCAGAAGCGGTCGACGATCTCGTCGGGGACGAACGCGGTGTCGGGGTTCCCGGCACGGCCGTGGTGGCTGTAGTCGTAGCCGTGCCGGTCCTTGATGTAGGCCGTGAGCGCCTCGGGGACGAGGGAGGAGTGTTCGCCGTAGTGGGTGACCAGGTCGGCCACGTGGTTGCCGACCATGCCGCCGAACCAGCGGCACTGCTCGCGCGCGTGGGCGAGCGCCTCGGGCGAGTCGTCGGCGGTCACGTAGGCGGGGGCGGCGACGCAGATGGTGACGGCGGCGGGGTCGCGGCCGGCCTCGGCGGCAGCCGTCCGGACTGCCTTGATCATGTACTCGGTGAGGTACGGGTCGGCGAGCTGCAGGATGAACCCGTCGGCCTGCCGGCCGGTGAGGGCGAGCGCCTTCGGGCCGTACGCGCCCATCCAGACCGGCAGCGCGCCGTCGGTGACCCAGGGCAGGTGCATCTCGGTGCCGTCCACCTCGATGCTGCGGCCCTCGGCGAGCTCCCTGATGGCGTGGATGGCCTCGGAGAGCCGGGCGAGGGTGGCGGGTTTGCGGCCGGCCACCCGCATCGCGGAGTCGCCGCGGCCGATGCCGCAGACCGTCCGGTTGCCGTACATGTCGTTGAGGGTGGCGAACAGGGAGGCGGTGACCTCCCAGGTCCGGGTGGAGGGGTTGGTGACCATCGGGCCGACGTGCAGGCGCTCGGTGGCGGCGAGGATCCGGCTGTAGATCACGAACGGCTCCTGCCACAGGACGCAGGAGTCGAAGGTCCAGCCGTGGCTGAACCCGGCCTGCTCGGCACGGACCATCCGGTCGATCAGCAGGCGGGCGGGCGGGTCGGTCTGCAGGACGAGGCCGATGTCCATGGGGGTCCACCAATCCGGGGGTGCGACGGTGCTGAGGGTGCTGGGGATGCTGGGCGCTGGATGCCGGGTACGCCGTGGGGCCGCCCGGGGCCGGCCCACCGGCCCCGGGCGGTCGTGGCGGCCGGTCAGGTGAGGTACTGGCAGGTGTCGCGGCGCAGGAAGGCACCGTGCCCGGCCCGGCCCAGCCAGGTGCCGTCGTCGAGGATGACGGTGCCGCGCGACAGGACCGTCCGGGCCCTGCCGGTGAGCTGCCTGCCCTCGTACGCCGAGTAGTCCACGTTCATGTGGTGGGTGGCGGCGGAGACGGTCTGCACGGCGGCCGGGTCGTAGACGACGAGGTCGGCGTCGGCGCCCGGGGCGATGGTGCCCTTGCGCGGGTAGAGGCCGAACATCCGGGCCGGCGTGGCGCAGGCGATCTCGATCCAGCGGCGGCGGCTGATCCGGCCGTCCACCACCGCCTGGTGCAGCAGGTCCATCCGGTTCTCGACGCCCGGCAGGCCGTTCGGGATCTTCGAGAAGTCGCCCCGGCCGAGCTCCTTCTGCCCGGAGAAGCAGAACGGGCAGTGATCGGTGGAGACCACCTGGAGGTCGTTGGTGCGAAGGCCCCGCCACAGCGCCTCCTGGTGCTCGCGCGGGCGCAGCGGCGTGCTGCACACGTACTTGGCACCCTCGAAGTCCGGCTCGGCCAGGTTGTCGGTGGACAGGAACAGGTACTGCGGGCAGGTCTCGCCGAAGACGTTGTGGCCCTCGTCGCGGGCCCGGGCCAGCTCGGCGAGGGCGGAGGCGGCCGAGACGTGGACGACGTACAGCGGGCTGCCGGCCACCTGGGCGAGCTTGATCGCCCGGTGGGTGGCCTCCGCCTCCAGCAGCTCGCGGCGGACTTCACCGTGGTAGCGCGGGTCGGTCCTCCCGGCGGCCAGCGCCTGCTCGACCAGGACGTCGATGGCGATGCCGTTCTCGGCGTGCATCATGACCAGCCCGCCGTTGACGGCGCCGCGCTGCATGGCCCGCAGGATCCGGCCGTCGTCGCTGTAGAACACGCCGGGGTAGGCCATGAACAGCTTGAACGAGGTGGACTCGCCGGAGTCGACGAGCGCGTCCATCTCCTTCAGCACGGCCTCGTTGACGTCCGACACGATGGTGTGGAAGCCGTAGTCGATGGCGCAGTTGCCCTCGGCCTTGGCGTGCCAGGCGTCCAGGCCCTCGCGCAGCGAGCCGCCGACCGGCTGGACGGCGAAGTCGACGATGGTGGTGGTGCCGCCCCAGGCGGCGGCCCGGGTGCCGGTCTCGAAGGTGTCCGACGCGGCGGTGCCGCCGAACGGCAGCTCCATGTGGGTGTGGACGTCCACCCCGCCCGGGATCACGTAGTGCCCGGTGGCGTCGATCGCGGTGTCGGCGCTCCAGGCCTCGGCGGCCGAGCTGCCGGTGGCCGCCAGGGCGGCGACCCTGCCGTCCTCGATCAGGACGTCGGCGTGCAGTTCCTCGGCGGCGGTGACGACCAGGCCGCCCCGGATGACCGTACGGGTCATGCCGCTCCCCCTCAGGCCTCGGCCAGCGGACCGTACGCGTCGGGACGCCGGTCCCGGTAGAACGCCCACTGCTGGCGGACCTCCTCGATCAGGCCGAGGTCGAGATCGCGGACGATCAGCTCCTCCTCCTTGTCGGAGGCCGGCTCGCCGACGAACTGGCCGCGCGGGTCGACGAAGTACGACGTGCCGTAGAAGTCGTTGTCGCCGTACTCCTCGGTGCCGACCCGGTTGATCGCCGCCACGAAGTACTCGTTGGCGACGGCGGCGGCGGGCTGCTCCAACTGCCAGAGGTAGGCGGAGAGTCCGCGGCTGGTGGCGGAGGGGTTGTAGACGATCTGCGCACCCGCCAGGCCCAGGGCCCGCCAGCCCTCGGGGAAGTGCCGGTCGTAGCAGATGTACACCCCGACCTTGCCGACGGCGGTGTCGAAGACCGGCCAGCCGAGGTTGCCGGGCTTGAAGTAGAACTTCTCCCAGAAGCCCTTGACCTGCGGGATGTGGTGCTTGCGGTACTTGCCGAGGTAGCTGCCGTCGGCGTCGATCACGGCCGCGGTGTTGTAGTACACCCCGGGCTGCTCCTCCTCGTACACCGGCACCACGATGACGAGGTTCAGCTCCCGGGCGAGGGCCTGCATCCGCACCACGGTCGGCCCGTCGGGGACGGCCTCGGCCCAGCGGTAGTGCTCCGGCTCCTGGACCTGACAGAAGTACGGCGCGTTGAAGACCTCCTGGAACCCGATCACCTGCGCCCCCTGGGCGGCGGCCTCCCGGGCGTACCGCTCATGGAGGCTGATCATGGACTCCTGATCGCCGGTCCACTTCGTCTGGACGAGGGCCGCACGGACGATTCGAGACATCAGTACCTCCGCAACTCCGTGGCCCGTGGGGGCGGGCCTTCGGTTCGAGGGTCAACGGGGCGGATCTACGTGCGTAGACCGTAGGCCCGGCCTCAGTGGCCTGACAATACGTCGGACGTAACGCGGCGGGGACGGTCTTGTTAAGCGGACACGCAGGGACTCCCGTATCGGGTGAAACCGTCATCTACCCATCCGACGCACCCGGTACGCCTGCCCCCGGCCGCCACTCCCGCCCCACCCCCGGCCGGCGGACCGGACCGATCCGCCGAATGGCCCAACCCTGCCGTGGTAAGCACAGTCCTGTAGACCGGGCGACGGAGGAGGAACCGATGGACCACGAACTGGTGTCCACGCAGCTGGCCCAGGTGGCCTCGCGGGATTCCCGCGAGCTGGACCGGATCTGCGAGGCGGTGGCCGCCGCGCTGATCGACAGCGGGACGGAACCCCGGTTCGCCGTCAACAGCGCCGACTTCGCCGGCGACCCGTTCCTGATCTGCGCGGACCGCTACTGGCGGCGCCGGATGCTGGAGCATCCGACGGTCGGCGAGGCGGCAGCCTGCGCGCACTGGCTGGAGAGCCACGTGTCACAGGAGCACCAGCAGGCAGTGGGGCTGAAGTGGGCTCTCGGGTACGCGTTCATCACCCGCGACAACGTCGAGTCTGCGAGCGAACTCCGTTCAGCGGCAGAGCGGCTGCGCGCGGCGGAAGCCAGTCGCACGGTAGCCCGGTTCGCCGCCCGCTACCAGGCCGGAAAGCTGCAGACCAACTTCCAGTTCGACGCTCTGCGCCAGTTCCTGGAGACCTCCCCGCTCGTGCCGGCCGATCCGGGAGACGCCCTGATGGCCGCCTTCGGCGCGTTCGCGGCCTTCGGCAGCCGCAACATCACCGTCGAGTACGCGGTCGAACTGCTGGACCTGGCCTGGCACACACCACTGCGCACCCAGCAGGTGACGGACATCTGCCTCAATGCGCTGTGGGCGGCCCGGCCCTTCGACGGACAGGGCGAGCTGTTGCGCGGCCGTGCCGAGCAGGCGGTCGCCGACCACCCGGACGCGCACGTGTTCTACTTCCGGCTGGCCGCCGGCCTGCGGATGTGCGAACGCTTCGACGACGCGCTGGACGGCATCGACACCGCGCTGCGCCTGCTCCCGGCACACGGCAGCCGGGGCAGTCACGGATTGCTCCAGGAGCAGTACCTCCGAGAGCGCCACACCATCCTGGACGGACGCGCCCGAGCCGCCTGGACCGCCCGCCAACAGCACCTCTGGGACCAGCAGGACGCCGCGAACCGCGAACTCCGGCAGACCATGCAGTCCGCCACCGTGCGGGCCGTGGAGCTGGTCGCCGTCTTCACCGCAGCAATCGCGTTCGCCATCGGCTCGCTGCAGGTGGCGCTCAGCGGCACGCTGGGACTCGGCGACCGGGTCTGGCTGCTGGTCACGATGGGCGGCGGGATGCTCCTGTTCGCGCTACTGATCGTCTCGGGGACGTGGTACCTGACCCGGGAGGGCGGACGGCAGCGTTGATGCCGACAGCAGAGCCGGGCCCGGTCGCCGCCCTCCGGGCCGCGGCCGGGTAGCGCGGGTCGGGACGGGGCCCGGAGGCGGGTCCCGTGGCTGGGGTCGGTGACGGGGGGCGACACGGGCGGCCGGATCGCGGACCCGGCTTGACGTGCAGTCCTCCTGTCCGGAACTATCGGGCTCATGGAATCCGGCACCACTCTGGTCTGCCGCCTGCACGTCGATCTGCGACGCCAGGCGAGTTCCATGTGTGCCTGTTGACCTTGGCCTCCCAGCCGGTCCCCGCTCTGTGACGTCTCCCAGGGCTCGCGCCGCGCACGCCTGATTCAGCTCTCCCCGAGCACCTTCCGCAGCTCTCGTGCTGCACCGATCTCCTCCGTCCGGCCGTCCCGCAGAGCGGGTCGCGCCGCACTCCGCGCCTCCCCCGAGGATGACCGAATGAGCCTGGACCTCGCGCCCGAGCACGCCCGTGCGCCACTCTCCCCCGATGCGCTGCGCAAGATCGTCAGCCGGCTGGCGGACCAGCCCGGCGAGTGGATCCACAAGGTCCGGCTCGCGACGGACGAGCGCTGGTACGAAAGGCTGGAGTCCTCGGAGGACCACGAGGTCTGGCTGATCAGCTGGCTGCCCGGCCAGTCCACCGGCTTCCACGACCACGGCGGGTCGCGCGGCGCGTTCACGGTCGCGCTGGGCGAGCTGGAGGAGCTGTCCCTCGGCGGGGCGGAGCAGGGTCTGCTGATCCGGCGGCTCGCGGCCGGCACGATCCGGGCGTTCGGCCCGGAGTACGTGCACGATGTCCGCAACACGGCTGCCGGCCCGGCGGTCACCCTGCACGCCTACTCGCCGCCGCTGAGCGAGATGTCGCACTACGAACTGCGGGCCGGCGGCCTCGTCCGTACCTCTGTTGAAGGAGCCGACCAATGGTGACCACGATCGACGACCTGGTGGAGCGCTCGCGCGAGGGCGTGTACCGGCCGCGGGCCCGGGAGGCGTACGACGCGCAGCAGCAGGGCGCGCTGCTGGTGGACATCCGCCCGGCCGCGCAGCGCGCCGCCGAGGGGGAGATCCCGGGTTCGCTGATCATCGAGCGCAATGTGCTGGAGTGGCGGCTCGACCCGACCGGCAGCCACCGGATCCCGGAGGCCTCGGGGTACGACGTGGAGGTGGTGGTGGTCTGCTCGGAGGGTTACGCCTCCAGCCTGGCGGCGGCGTCGCTGCGGGAGCTGGGCCTGCACCGGGCCACCGATCTGGACGGCGGATTCGTCGGCTGGGCGGCGGCCGGCCTGCCGACCCGGACGGGCGGCTGACCTCGGCGGCGCCCTCGCCGTGCCCTTGCTGAGGACCGAACGGCGGCAAATCCAGGACAGGGGAAGATCGACATCGTAGCCTGATCGGGGTTTCCGCCGGTCCGAACCTGGGCAGCCCACGCGAGCGGGAAGTTGCTCGAACGTACGCCCGAACAGTTCTGCCGACCAGCGCCACGGCGCCACAGCGAGGAAGCTCAGTGATCAGATTCGACGGCGCCGCCAAGCGCCACCCCGACGGCACCATCGCCGTCGGGGGCCTCGACCTCGATGTCCCGACCGGCCGGATAACCGTGCTGGTCGGCCCGTCCGGCTGCGGCAAGACCACCCTGCTGCGCATGGTCAACCGGATGGTCGAGCCGACCTCGGGGCGGGTGCTGCTCGACGGCAGCGACGTGGCCGGGCTCGACGCGGCCAAGCTGCGCCGCGGCATCGGCTACGTGATCCAGCAGGCCGGGCTGTTCCCGCACCGGCGGGTGATCGACAACATCGCCACCGTGCCGTACCTGCTGGGCTGGGACCGCAAGCGGGCCCGCGCCCGGGCCGCCGAGCTGCTGGAGGTGGTCGGACTCGCTCCCGAGACCGCCCGGCGTTACCCGTTCCAGCTCTCCGGCGGCCAGCAGCAGCGGGTCGGCGTGGCCCGGGCACTCGCCGCCGACCCGCCGGTGCTGCTGATGGACGAGCCGTTCAGCGCCGTCGACCCGGTGGTCCGGGCCGGCCTCCAGGACGAACTGCTGCGCCTTCAGTCCGAGTTGAACAAGACCGTGCTGTTCGTGACGCACGACATCGAAGAGGCCGTGAAGCTCGGCGACCAGGTCGTGGTGCTCCGCGAACACGGGCAGATCGCCCAACTCGCCGACCCGCACACGCTGCTGACCGCACCGGCGGACGCGGGCGTGGCCGCCTTCCTCGGCCGCGACCGGGGCCTGCGCGGCCTCGCACTGCGTCCGGCCACCGCGGTGAGCACCCGGCCGGTCGAGGACGGACTGCGCCACGGCAGCTGGGAGTTGACGCTCGACGACTCCCGCCGCCCGATCGGCTGGATCGACCGCTCAGCGGGCTCCGCGCTTCTGCCCGCCGCCACCTACCGGCCCGTCACCGACACCCTGCGCTCCGCCCTGGACGCCGCGGTGCTCTCCCCCGCCGGCGTCGCCGTCGCGGTGGACGCCGAGGGCCGCGCCACCGGAACCGCCACCCGCGAGGCCGTCCTGGACGCCCTCGCGGCCACCGTGCCCGCCACCGTGCCCGCCGAGGTGCCCGCCGCGCTGAAGAGCGGGGTGCCCGGTGGACGGTGAACCCCTCGTCCGCTGGTACTGGATCGGCGACCACCTCGGCTACCTCGGCGGCCTGCTGGCCGACCACGCGGTGATCGCACTCGTCCCGGTGCTGATCGGCCTGCTGCTGGCACTGCCGCTCGGCCTGGCCTGCACCCGGTTCCCCCGGCTCTACCAGCCGCTCGCCGCCGTCTTCAACGTGGTGTACGCGCTGCCCTCGCTGGCCGTGTTCGTGGTGCTCATCCCGTACACCGGGCTGGCCACCCGGGCCACCGTGATGATCCCGCTGACCTTCTACGCCCTCGCCGTCCTGCTGCCGACCACGGTGGACGGGCTGCGCGCGGTGCCCGGTCCCGTCCAGCAGGCCGCCACCGCGATGGGGTACGGGCCGTGGCACCGGCTCGCGGCCGTCGACCTGCCGGCCGCGGTGCCGTACCTGGTCGCCGGGCTGCGGGTGGCCGCGGTCTCCAGCATCTCGCTGGCCAGCGTCGGCGCGCTGATCGGACGCGGCGGGCTCGGCTACCTGTTCATCGACGGCTTCCAGCGGACCTTCCCGACCCCGATCGTGGCCGGCATCGTGCTGATCGCCGCACTCGCCCTGGCCACCGACCTGGTGCTGCTGACGGCCCGCCGGGTACTCGCCCCCTGGGCCGTGCGCGAACAGGCCGTCAAGGCGGTGGGCGCGTGAACTGGCTCTCCTGGCTCGGCGACTTCTTCAGCTCGCCGGACCGGCGGAGCGGCCCGGACTCGATCGTCCACCGGGTCGCCGAGCACCTCGCGCTCTCCGGCGAGGCCTTGCTGTACTCCGTCCTGCTGGCCGTCCCGCTCGGGCTGCTGATCGGCTACACCGGGCGCGGCGTGGCGGTGGTGACGGCGCTGGCCGGCACCGCCCGCGCGCTGCCCACCCTCGGGCTGGTGACGCTGGCCGTGCTGCTGGCGAGCGTCGGCGACAGCGCCGTGCTGTACCCGCTGGTCGCGCTCGCCGCACCGCCGCTCCTGGTCGCCGCCGTCGAGGGCGTCCGGGGCACCGATCCGGACGCCCGGGACGCGGCGCGGGGGGTGGGCATGACCCACCGCCAGGTGCTCCTCGGGGTCTGTCTGCCCTCCGCCCTGCCGGCCCTGCTGGCGGGGATGCGCACCGCCACCGTCCAGGTGATCGCGACCGCCACGGTGGCCGCGTACGTGGGCCTCGGCGGGCTCGGACGGTACGTCATCGACGGCCTGGCGACCCGTGACTACGCGGTGACCGCGGGCGGCGCGGTACTCGTGGTGCTGCTCGCGGTCGGCGCCCAGCTGTTCTTCGCCCTGCTGGCCCGCTACGCGCTGCCGCCCGGCATACGGCCGCAGCGCCGACCCCGCTGACCCGGCCGGGGCGTCCGGGCCGTCCGGGCCGTCCGGGCCGTCCACCGATTTCCCGGCCGCCGGCCGGTTTCCACCTCCTCTCCGAAAGGTTGTCCCCATGTCGATAAACACCCGTGGCCGGGCGGTACGCCGCGCCGTCACCGCCGCCACTCTTGCCACCCTCGCGCTCGGCGCGGCCGCCTGCGGTTCCAGCGGCGGCGACCCGCTCGTTAAGTCGTCCTCCTCCCCGGCGGGCGGCCCCTCGGCGGCGGCCGGCGACAGCGCCGGCTCGACCGTGGTGGTCGGCTCGGCGAACTTCCCCGAGAACGTGCTGCTCGGCTCGATCTACTCGCAGGCCCTCAAGGCCAAGGGCGTCAAGGTCGAGGAGAAGTTCAACATCGGCAGCCGCGAGGTGCTGTACGGGCAGCTGCAGAACGGCAGCCTGACCGTCCTGCCCGAGTACAACGGCGCCCTGCTCGGCTACCTGGACGCCAAGGCGACGGCCGTCACCAAGGAGGACGTCAACGCGGCACTGGCGAAGACGCTGCCCGCCACGCTCGGCCTGCTCGACTCCGCGTCCGCCGAGGACAAGGACTCGCTGACGGTCAGCCAGGACGTCGCCACGCAGTACAACCTGAAGAGCATCAGCGACCTGGCCGCGAAGGCCGGCGAGTTCAGCATCGGCGGCCCGCCGGAGTTCAAGTCGCGCCGCGAGCAGCAGTTCAAGGACAGCTACGGGCTGTCCTTCAAGGAGTGGAAGCCGACCGGCGAGACCACCGCGAACGCGCTCAAGGACGGCTCGATCCAGGTCGGCAACGTGTTCACCACCGACCCGAAGATCGTCCAGCTGAAGCTCGTCTCGCTCGCCGACCCGAAGAACCTGTTCGGCGCGCAGAACGTCACCCCGCTGGTGAACAAGGCGGGCGTGGACGCGAAGGCGACGGCCGCCCTCAACGCCGTCTCGGCGAAGCTCGACACGGCCGGTCTGACCGACCTGATGAAGCGCGTCGCCATCGACAAGGAGGACCCGTCGGTGGTCGCCAAGGACTGGCTGAAGGCCAACAGCCTGAGCTGATCCCGGCTCGGCCCGCCGGTTTGCTCCCGGCGGGCCGAGGGGCCCACCCGCATCACAAGCTCGTCACGACCGGTGACCTGACGACGCGGACATGCCAGGGTGGTGCGATGCGTACCCGCCTCCTCGCCGCCACCCTCACGGCGACCGCCGCCCTCACCCTGGCGGCCTGCTCCGGCAGCAGCGGCACCACCGCAGCCGCCCCCGGCCCCTCGACCACGGCCACCGCCGCCCCGTCGGCCCCGGCTCCGTCCGCATCCGCATCCGCATCCGGTGCGGTGACGACCGCGCCCGAACCGTCCACGGCCACCCTCGTGCCCGGCCCGCCGACGCCGGAGGCAACCGATCCGGCGGCCTCCGACCCGGCTCCGCCACCGGCCTCCGCGAAGCCGTCCCCGCCGGCCGACGCCGGGCTGCCGCCCGCGCCCGGGGCCGCCGCCGTCGGCAAGCTCGTCGCCGCGCTGGACGCCATCGACCCGGACATCGTCGCCGGCGACCCCGCCAAAGCCGCCGAACGCGCCCGCGACCAGTGCCAGTCGGTGTACCAGTTCCCCAAGGACCGGTCCAGGCTGGTGGATCTGACGAACCAGCGCTTCACCTCCGCGAAGCACCCCTCGGGCTTCGGCGCCGAGCAGGCCGCCCGCATCCTGGACGCCGTCCGCGCCACCGTCTGCCCCGCCTCCTGACCGCAGGTCGCACGGCGGCCCCGCGCCGGCCCGCAGCAGTGCCGCGGGCCGGCCCGCCGCCGGCCCGCGTCCCGGTCAGCGGGCGGCCGGCTCGCGGGCGAGGAAGTCCACGGTGGTGGTGATCAGCGCCGGGATGTCCTCGCAGCCCGCGAAGCAGTGCCCGGCGCCCTCGACCGGGAGGTACGCCGACCGG
The DNA here is from genome assembly GCF_042669755.1 of Kitasatospora sp. NPDC057223. Taxonomy (NCBI): domain Bacteria; kingdom Bacillati; phylum Actinomycetota; class Actinomycetes; order Kitasatosporales; family Streptomycetaceae; genus Kitasatospora; species Kitasatospora sp. NPDC057223. The sequence continues at coordinate 36,093 of NZ_JBHUWW010000082.1, forward strand.
GCCCCGGCCGCCAGCAGCAGGGCGTGCAGGCGCTCGCTGTGCAGGGCCGGGAGGGACTCGTCGGCCGTCCCGTGGAGCAGCAGGACCGGCGGCGCCGCCGCCGGCACGTGGCTGACGGGACTGGCCTGCGCGGCCGCCTCGGGCAGGGCGGACGGGGCGCCGCCGATCAGCCTCGCCCACGGGGTGTCGGCCCGCTCCCGGTCGAGCAGGGCAAGGTCGGCCAGCGGGTACCAGAGCGCGGCGGCCGCGACCCGGCCGTCGGTGAGCGCCGCGAGCGCGGCCGGCGTGCCGCCCGCCGACTCGCCCCAGACGCCGATCCGTTCCGGGTCCAGGCCCAGCCCCCCGGCGAAGGCCCGCAGATACGCCAGCGCGGCCAACACGTCGTCCAGTTGGGCCGGGAAGCGGGCCTCGCCGGAGAGCCGGTAGTCGACCGTGGCCACCGCGACCAGGGCCTCGAAGACCGAGCCCTGGTCCATGGTGTCCGGGAGGCACCTGCGGTCCCCGGAGTAGAAGCCCCCGCCGTGGATCCAGACGACCACCGGCACCGGACCGCCCTCGCGGGCCGGGACGTGCAGGTCGAGCAGCAGCGGCCGGTACCCGTCCGGCAGCGAGAAGCTGACGCCCCGGTGGAGCGCTCCTCCGTCGGGTGTGGCAAGCGGAGCGACAGGAGGCAGACAGGGGTCCGTGCCCGGGGAGCCCAGGGCGGCCTACCGGGCGGATCAGGACCCGCACCGCGGGCGGGACGACGGCAGAGCTTCGATGACGAACTGTTAGGACTCTTGACAGACGGGTGGTCTAGTCCAACTATTAGGCACTGTCCTTCCTTCCCGCCCGGCGCGGGCAGGGAGGAATCAGGACCGGATCACATCGTGGGGGTGTGACCACCGGCCGGCAGGGCCCGCCCTGCCGTTCCCCGACCGCCCCTACCCGCACGGCGACCGTGCGCCCTGCACCGCCGTCCGCCCCGGTCCCTATCCGGCCCGGGCGCCCGGCCGCGGCCTCGGCCCGGCCGGTCACTGTCACCAACTGTCAACGTCCTCACGTCTGTTGGAGAACAAACATGCGCCTACGCAGATCTGTCCAGGCGATCGTGGCCACCTGTGCCACCCTCGCCGCGTCCGCCGGCCTGATGGCCTTCGGCGCCACCTCGGCCGACGCCGCGACGCCGCTGCCGACCCGGATCTTCGCCCCGTACTTCGAGGCCTGGACGGGCGAGAGCCCGGCCGCGCTGGCCGCCCAGTCCGGTGCCAAGAACCTCACGATGGCGTTCCTGCAGACCGCCACCAAGGGCTCCTGCACCCCGCTCTGGAACGGTGACACCGCGATGCCGGTGTCCTCCGCCGTCTTCGGCGCCGACATCGCCACCATCCGTGCCAACGGCGGCGACGTGATCCCGTCGTTCGGCGGCTACACCGCGGACAACACCGGCACCGAACTCGCCGACAGCTGCACCGATGTCAACCAGATCGCCGCCGCCTTCGAGAAGGTCATCACGACCTACGAGGTCAGCCGGATCGACCTCGACATCGAGGACAACTCGCTGACCAACAGCGGCGGCATCGACCGCCGCAACAAGGCGATCAAGCTGGTCCAGGACTGGGCGGCGGCCAACGGCCGCTCCATCCAGTTCTCGTACACCCTGCCGACCACCACCAGCGGGCTGGCCGACAACGGGCTGGCCGTCCTGCGCAACGCGATCGCGAACAACGCGCGGATCGACGTCGTGAACCAGATGACGTTCGACTACTACGACAACGCGTCGCACAACATGGCGACCGACACCCAGACCGCCACCACCGGTCTGTACAACCAGCTCGCGCAGCTCTACCCGAGCCGGACCTCGGCGCAGCTCTGGGGTTCGATCGGCATCATCGAGATGCTCGGCATCGACGACTTCGGGCCGGCCGAGACGTTCACCGTCGCGAACGCCACCACGGTCTACAACTGGGCGCTCTCCAAGGGCGTCAACACGCTGTCCTTCTGGGCGCTCCAGCGTGACAACGGCGGCTGCGTCGGGACGGCCGGCTCCGACAGCTGCTCCGGGATCGCCCAGGGCACCTGGGACTTCAGCCACATCTTCGCGCCGTACACCAGCGGCACCACCACCCCGGTCAACGACTTCTCGGTGAGCGCCTCGCCCGCCGCCGGTTCGGTCCTCGCGGGCAGCTCCACCACCGCGAGCATCGCCACCGCCGTCACCTCCGGCTCCGCGCAGAGCCTGGCGCTGACCGTCACCGGCGCCCCGGCCGGCGTCACCGCCACGGTGAGCCCGGCCTCGGTCACCGCCGGCGGCGCCGCGACCCTGTCCGTCAGCACCACCGCGGCGACCGTGCCCGGCAGTTACCCGCTGACGGTGAAGGCGACCGGCGCGTCCGGCAGCCACACCGCCACGTACACCCTGACGGTCACCAGCACCACGCCGGCCAACGACTTCTCGCTGGCCGTCAGCCCGGCCGCCGCCTCGGTGACCGCCGGCTCCGCCACCACCGCGGCACTGTCCACGGCCGTCACCTCGGGCTCCGCGCAGAGCCTGGCGCTGACCGTCACCGGTGCCCCGGCCGGCGTCACCGCGACCATCAACCCCGGTACGGTGACCGCTGGTTCCGGTGCCACCCTGTCGGTCAGCACGACCGCGGCCACCGCGGCCGGCACCTACCCGCTGACCGTCAAGGCGACCGGCGCGTCCGGCAGCCACACCGCCACCTACACCCTGACCGTGACCGGCGGCAGCACGCCGACCGGCCTGGTCAACGGCGGCCTGGAGACCGGCAGCCTCGCCCCGTGGACCTGCCAGGCCGGCGGCGCCGTCGTGGCGACCCCCGCGCACAGCGGGACCCACGCGCTGCAGGCCGCCGCGACCGCCTCGCAGACCGGCCAGTGCGGCCAGAGCGTCACGCTGGCGCCCAACACCAGCTACACGCTGTCCGGTTGGGTGCAGGGCAACTACGCCTACATCGGCGTCAGCGGCGGTGCCACGGCCAGCACCTGGACCCCCGGGGGCACCAGCTGGACCAAGCTGACCGTTCCGTTCACCACCGGCGCCTCGGGCACCGTCACGGTCTACCTGCACGGCTGGTACGGCCAGGGCAACGTCTTCGGCGACGACTTCTCGATCGCCTGACGGACACCCGGTTCCAGAGCTCCACGAGCCGCCGGGGGCGGTGCGGGCCCGAGCG